>JANXVS010000550.1 GCA_025351555.1 Pseudomonadota bacterium
CCGGAATCCGCCGGAACACCGTATGCCGCCGGCAAACAATAATCCGCGTGCTACTGCACCGCAGCAGGAATACCGCACGCCACAGGCGAATCCGCGCAACAATCCGGCGGCGCAGGATTACCAGCGGCCTGCCCCGGTGCGGGAAGCCCCGCACGCCGCTCCACAGCAGCAATACCAACAACACCAGGCACCGCAAGTGCAGCAACAACAGCGTGCGGCCCCCGCTCCGCAAGTGCAACAGCAGCGCGCAGCCCCGCAGCCACAAATGCAACAGCGCGCGGCGCCGCCGCCGCAGATGCAGCAGCGTGCGGCTCCGCAACCACAAATGCAACAGCAGCAAATGCAACAGCGCGCAGCGCCGCCACAGCAGATCCAGCAGCGTGCTGCGCCACCGCCGCCACAAATGCGTGCGCCAGCGCCAGCACGTACTCCACCGCCGCCGAAAGACAAGGACGACGACAAGAACCACGGCGGCTGAACGATCGCTAGTGCACCAAAACAAACGCCCGGCTCATCCGGGCGTTTGTTTTTGGGGACGATGTATGGCGCGATCCGAAGTTGCACCCTTCGCGCATGCAGCAGCTGCGGCTAAACTAGGCAGATGACGAAAATTCAATTGAACGGTGTGCCTCACGATCTTGCCAAGCCCACTAGCATCGCAGCCTTGCTCGATGCCAGCGGCTATGGCGGACGTGCGGTGGCAGTGGAAATCAATCGCGAAATCGTGCCCAGGAGCATGCAGGCGCAGCGCCTCGTGCACGACGGCGACCACGTCGAAGTGGTACATGCAATTGGGGGAGGCTAGCGCTTGCGCAATGCGTTGAAGCGCATTGCGCGCGACGCCGAGCGCCCGCAGCAGGTCGAGCGACCAGCGCAGCGATCTGCGTTGAAGCGCAGATCGCGCTGGTTGCAAGGAGGAGGCAGGATGCCGACTGGAGGACGCGCCATGGATGGTTGCTTGCTCAGTCACCAGGGAATCGTTGCCGAACTTAGCAACGGCGTCCGCCCGCGCAGCGGGCGCGGTGGAAATTTGAACAATGTATTTTTGTATAATTTATTCCAAGCGGATCCATGAACGCCCAACCCTCTTCCCCCATCGCCCTCCTCGACCCCCTCATCATCGCCGGCGTTGCCTATCGCTCGCGTCTGCTCACCGGCACCGGCAAGTTCAGGGATCTGGACGAAACTCGACGCGCAACCGAGGCCTCGGCGGCAGAGATTGTCACGGTCGCAATTCGTCGCACGAATATTGGTCAAGACCGGAACGCACCCAACCTGCTGGATGTGTTGCCGCCGGATAAATACACAATCCTGCCAAACACTGCCGGCTGCTACACAGCTGACGATGCGGTGCGCACCTGCAGGCTCGCGCGCGAACTGCTCGATGGCCGCACCCTGGTCAAGCTTGAAGTGCTCGGCGATCGCAAGACCTTGTTCCCGGATGTTGTGCAGACATTGAAAGCTGCCGAAACCCTGGTCGCGGAAGGTTTCCAAGTGATGGTCTACACCAGCGACGATCCGCTGCTGGCCAGACGCCTGGAGGAAATCGGTTGCGCGGCGGTGATGCCGCTGGCGGCACCGATTGGCTCGGGTCTGGGCATCCAGAATCGCTGGAACATTCTGGAAATTGTGGAAAATGCGAAAGTGCCGGTACTGGTCGATGCCGGTGTCGGCACAGCATCCGATGCCGCGATCGCGATGGAACTAGGTTGCGATGGCGTGCTGATGAATACGGCGATCGCCGGCGCGCGCGATCCGGTGCTCATGGCCAGCGCGATGCGGCACGCAATCATCGCCGGGCGCGAGGCCTTTCTGGCCGGCCGCATTCCACGCAAGCGTTATGCGTCGGCATCCAGCCCGATCGACGGCACGATCGGCTGAGATTGCATCTGCCATGTCTTTGCAGCCTTCCCCTCACCCCGACCCTCTCCCGCAACCGGGCGAAGGGGAGAAACGACGACGCATCCGCAGTTTCGTGCGCCGCGAAGGCCGCTTCACGCCAGCGCAGCAACGCGCGTTCGCGCAACACTGGACGCGCTACGGCCTGAATGCTGCCGACAGCACGCCGGACTGGCCACAGATCTTCGGCCGCAGCGCGTCGCTGGTACTGGAGATCGGCTTCGGCAATGGTGAGCAACTGCTGTGGTCTGCAGGCAACGAACCGGAGCGGGATTTCATCGGCATCGAAGTGCACCGCCCCGGCGTCGGCCGGCTGATGAACGCGCTGGCTGACAACAATGTGGACAATGTGCGCTTGTATAATCACGATGCGGTCGATGTACTCGATCGCCTCATCGGCGCAGCCGCATTGCACGAGGTGCGCATCTATTTTCCCGATCCATGGCCAAAAAAGCGCCAGCAGAAGCGGCGCCTGATCCAGCCGGAGTTCGTAGCGCTGCTCGCCGCGCGCGTAGCCGCAGGTGGACGCTTGCATTTGGCAACGGACTGGGCGGAGTATGCTGAGCATATGCTCGGCGTACTCGATACATCGGCGCATTGGCGTAATCTCGCGGGAACGGGGAAGTTCTTGCCGCGGCCGCCGACGCGAATCGAAACACATTTTGAGCGGCGCGGCGTGCGCCTCGGCCACGGAGTCTGGGATCTGCTATATGAACGCATCTGACGCTTGAGCGCG
>JANXVS010000569.1 GCA_025351555.1 Pseudomonadota bacterium
AAAATTATGTGCAGCGCACGCGCGCCTTAAAGCGCGAAAAACCTTTATCTATAGCGCTTCCGCAGGCTTTTGACGAACGCCACTACACATAACTGGGAACTACACATAATGGCCGTTATGTAGAGCTCTACATAACGGCCAACTCCGGTCGCTCGATGGCCGTAATTTACTGCCTGAAAGCAGACGCTCCACACATGGCGAACCGCATGCCGCCCGGTTCCGCACTCGACCCCGCTTCTGCGAATCCGAGCTTGCGCAAGACGCGTACCGAAGCCGGATTCGCCCACTCTGTTTCGGCCACAATCCGTATCACCGTTGGCTGCCCCAGCGCCCATTGGACCAAGCCTCCAACCATCTCCGTTGCGAACCCCGACCTTTGGAACTGGGGTAGAACGGAATAGCCGATACTGACCTCCCCCTCCCGAGGTGGCCCAAGGAATCCGCCGCCGCCCACCAAGATCGGCATATTTGCGTTTTTGACGTCAACCAGCGCGTACCATCCGAACCAGCCGACGCGATCCGGTGCCGCCTCCATCCACTCCAAGAACACCGGCAAGGCGTCTGCGGTGCTCTCTGGAGGCCAGTTTTCCGGCACTTCGGCTTGAATCAGCCGAGCGAATTCGGCGCGGTCGCCAATCTCGGCACGAACGTGAGCGACCGTGGCCGGAACCAATTTCAGACGAGCTGTCGCAAACATGGGGATCATCAATATTGCTGCCTGACATAAGTGGCATGAAAGAGTTTATCGAGGCACACTGAGTCACCCCAGGAGGGGATTATATCCATGATGCCAAACCGCCGACGCACAATACATATATTTGCCCTCATTGGCCTATTTTCTTTGCAGTATGCAACGGCGAATCCACCAACCTCGCAGCCCATTGCGTTCGCGCTTGAAGGAGTGAGCATTACCGATTTGCAGCGGCGCATGGCTACGGGTGAGCTCACCGCGCACGCAATCGTGCAGCAATACCTCGATCGCATTGCCGCATTGGACAAGGTAGGTCCAAGTATTAACGCGATCATCGAGCTGAACTCGGACGCGCTTACAATAGCGGAGCATCTTGACGAAGAACGCGCAAGCGGCAAGGTGCGCGGCCCGTTGCACGGCATCCCCGTGCTGCTCAAGGATAACCTCGACACCGGCGACCACATGCATACCACCGCGGGCTCGCTGGCGCTGGCCGATTCCATTGCGACGCGCGATTCCACCGTCGCGGCCAAGCTGCGTGCGGCGGGCGCGATCGTTCTCGGCAAAACCAATCTCAGCGAATGGGCAAATTTCCGTTCGGTCCATGCTAGTAGTGGCTGGAGCGGAGGCGGTGGCCAGACCAAAAATCCCTACGTGCTCGATCGCAATCCCTGCGGTTCCAGTTCTGGCACCGGCGCAGCAATCTCCGCCGATTTCGCCACAGTCGGTATCGGCACAGAAACCGATGGCTCGATCGTTTGCCCATCGTCGGCGAACGGGTTGGTTGGCATCAAGCCCACGCTGGGTCTGGTTAGCCGCACGGGCATCGTGCCGATCGCGCACAGCCAGGACACTGCGGGTCCTATGGCGCGCAGCGTGACCGATGCAGTGATTCTACTTAATGTAATCGCAGGCGCAGATCCACTCGATCCCGTGAGCGCCGCCGGCACCGCGCATTTTGTGGACTACACGCGCTATCTCGTTGCGAGTGGACTCAAGGGGGCACGTATTGGCGTCGTGCGCAAGCTTGCCGGCTTCAATCCCGATGTCGATGCGCTGCTCGCGCGGAACATAGCGGCACTTAGGGCCTCCGGGGCTATAGTAATCGACCCCGTCGAGCTGCCGCATGTTGGCACGTACGACGACGATGAGATGATCGTGCTGCAATACGAATTCAAGCATGATCTCAACGCGTATCTGGCCACTCTGCCTGCCTCAACCAACGCACCGCGCTCGCTGGCGGACCTGATCTCGTTCAATCAGCGTGAACGCGCGCGTGAGATGCCGTGGTTTGGCCAGGATCTGTTCGAGCAGTCGCAGGCACGCGGCGCCTTGACCGAAAAGACCTATCTTGCGGCCCGTACGAAGTCGAATGCACAGGCAGGCAGGTTGGGGATAAATATAGTTTTATCAAAGTATAAATTGGATGCGTTGATCGCACCGACCAGTGGGCCGGCTTGGATTACGGATTGGGTCAATGGCGATCACTACAGTGGCGGTAGTTCCACTCCAGCGGCGGTCGCGGGCTATCCCGACATAACCGTGCCTGCCGGTTTTGTGCATGAGCTACCCATCGGATTGAGCTTCTTCGGTAAGGCCTGGAGCGAGCCCGTCCTGATCCGTCTTGCTTACGCATTCGAACAGGCGACACGCGCGCGAAGGTCTCCACAATTTCTCGACCATATCGCTGCAACAGTCGTACCGGAATGATGTGCTTTGGAAGCACATAGGCCTGTACCACATATGTGCTGTCCTACGTACACCCTTGTCGATCAGCCGTTGCCATTGGAGCAGCGCTGCCACATCTCGCATCCCAGCCTCATTCGGATTGTTGATCTCGTCAACTTGGTGTAAGTTCGCCAGGCATCAACTAGTCAATGATCGTTTTTCGGGAAGGGAAATGGCGATTTGACATCTGTGTGTCGATTTCCGTCCAAGGATTGACTGCGCGGATTCCAAGGAAGAGGTGTGCCGGGCGTCATAGATTAGCCATCCATTTACCAAGTGGGAGCAAGCCAATGACTCATCGAATCGTGGCAGTACTGCATTGTCTGGCGCTGGCGGCGGCATGCAACGTACAGGCGCAGGACAAGACGGCGCCGGACACCAAGGACCAGGCCCAACTCGGCACTATCAACGTTACCGGCTCGGCCCTCCCCCGCACCGACACGGAAACTCCGTCGCCAGTGATCGTGATCGATGCCGTTGCGATCAAGCGCAGCGGGCTGACTACCGTGGCCGATGTGGTGCGTTCCATCTCCGCCGACAACAGCGGCACGATTCCAACGGCGTTTAGCATCGGTTTCGCAGCGGGCTCGTCGGGCGTGGCCCTGCGAGGCCTCACCGTCAACTCCACCCTGGTGCTGATCGACGGCCGGCGTGTGGCGTCGTATGCGCTGGCCGACGACGGGCAGCGTTCGTTCGTCGACTTGAACACCATACCGCTCGGTGCAGTGGACCGCATCGAAGTGCTCAAGGACGGCGCATCATCGCTGTACGGCGCAGATGCGATCGCCGGTGTAGTCAATGTCATTCTCCGGCACGACTCCCACGGACTGGAAGCCAGTGCCGAGGTCGGCAAGTCGCAACACGGCGGTGGCTTCGAAAAGCGCATCAACGGTTCGTGGGGCGCCGGCAAGCTGGACAGCGATCGCTACAACGCCTATGTTGCTTTCGAATACCAGGGCGACAACCGCATCGCCACGTCAGCGCGCGGGTTTCCGTTCAACACCGCCGATCTGTCGTTGATAGGCGGCAACAATCTGATCGGTGGCCAGCCGGCGCTGACGGGAGGATCGATCTATGGTTCGGTCACGCCGGGTACGGTAGGTACGCCTGGTGATTTGAACACCGGCGTGCCGATTTCCGACAATCCGGTCTATCAACCCCTGCGTCCTTGCGGTCCTGGGTCCCGCCTGGTCAACGATCCCGATAATAATCTTGGCGGCGGCGCGGGCAGCTACTGCGCGCAGAACTTCGCGCGGTACATCGACGATCAACCCGCGCAGGAACGTATCGGGGTATATGGCCGCTTTACGGTGAAGCTCAACGACTACGCGGAGGCGTATCTGAATGCCGGCTATTACCAGAATCGGGTCACCGTCGACGGTGGGCCCGCGCAGATCCAGACCAGCACGCCTAACAATACCGACAATATCGCACTACCCCCTACGTTGCCGGATGGATCGCTGAATCCCAACAATCCGTTTGCGGCGCAAGGCCAGTATGCCCTGATCAACTATGCCTTCGGCGACATTCCCGGCGGATCGCAATATCTCAATCACGTCATTCGCGCGGTGGCCGGCATCAAGGGCACGTTGGGCGATTGGAACTATGATTCGGCCCTGGTCGTCAACCACACCTGGCTGAAATCCGATCTGTTTGGATTCATCAATTACAACCAGTTGATCAGCGACGTTACCAACGGCACCTACAACTTCGTCGATCCTTCGCAGAACTCGCCGGCGGTGCGCGCGGCCCTATCGCAAACCCTGAGCAAAACCTCCACCAGCGACATGGATTCGATCGACTTCCGGGCC
>JANXVS010000593.1 GCA_025351555.1 Pseudomonadota bacterium
TCTACGTCAAGGAAAAAGCCGTACTGAACAAGCAGCATGAGCGAGCTTATGTCGGCATCGGCGCAGCCGAGCTGCTCAAAGGCGACGACAAGAAGCGCAAAGGTGGCGACAAGGTCGACGAAGCTCGTGCCTGGATGTGCAAGAACTTTTTTGATGTGCGCACGTTCGGCGCCGTGATGTCGACCGGCATCAACTGCGGCCAGGTCCGGGGCCCGGTGCAGCTTACTTTCGGGCGATCGATTACGCCCATCGTTTCGCTGGAGCACTCGATCACGCGCATGGCCGTGGCAACTGAAGCCGAAGCGGAAAAGCAGGGCGGCGACAATCGCACGATGGGTCGCAAATTCACCGTGCCCTACGGCCTCTATGTCGCTCACGGGTTTGTCTCCGCTTCACTTGCCAATCAGACCGGATTCTCCGCCGGCGATCTCGAATTATTCTGGGAATCTCTGGCGAACATGTTCGAGCACGACCGCTCCGCCGCCCGCGGCCTGATGTCAACGCGCGGCCTGTACGTGTTCGAGCACTCCGGCCCGCTCGGCAATGCGCCTGCGCATGCGTTGTTTGAACGCATTGGGGCGAAACTAAGGGATGGCGTGACTGCGCCACGCGCGTTCACTGACTATGTGATCAACGTGAACGATACGAATCTGCCAGGCGGCGTTAAACTATCGCGCAAGGTCGGCTGATTTCCGATTGATCGGAGGCTGCCGTGTTTGGCGGAAAGTCGTCGAAGACATCCGCCTCCTTGACGCGAACCCTACTCGGCTATAGGTTGCTACTATGAATCTGAATGTTGTAATCGAACACGGTGAAGACGGTTATTACGCCGCGCACTGTCCCGCACTGAAGAGCTGCTGGTCGCAGGGCCGCACGCGCGATGAAGCACTGCGCAACATTCGCGAAGCGATCGAGCTCTATCTGGAATCCGATCCGAACGAGCTTCCTGAGGATCGGGATCACGAAGTCGTTGCACTGACGCTGTGAAGCTGCCGTTGTTGTAGGGCCGGCAAGTGCTGTCGGCGCTGCAACGTCTGGGATTTGTCGAAACCCACCGCAAGGGCAGCCACGTGAAAATGCAACACGTCGACGGCCGCCGAATCGTGTTCCCGTTCCACGAAGAAGTAGATCGCTTCACGATGAAAGGCGCATTGCGTGATGCGGACGTCGCGCTGAACGATTTTCTGGACTGCGTGAAATAGACTGGTCCGCCATTTATGGTCAAAGTCGAACCCATCCCCATTTCCGCCCTCCAGCACTGGAGCTATTGCCCGCGCCAGTGCGCGCTGATCCATGTCGAGCAAGTGTTCTCAGACAATGTGCACACGGCCCGCGGTAATGCGGTACATGCCTTGGTGGACGTACCCCGCGCCGAATGCGCGGGCACCGTGCGCATCGAGCGCGCGCTGCCATTGTGGAGCGAGACATTAGGCCTGATCGGCAAGGCCGACCTGGTGGAATTTGCGGCGGACGGTTCCGCATATCCAGTGGAATACAAACATGGCCCGCGTCGGCAGCACTTGCACGACGATCTGCAACTCGCCGCGCAAGCGATGTGCCTGGAAGAAATGACTGGCAAGCCTGTGCTGAGAGGCGCCATTTTCCACTTTTCCTCGCGCCGTCGGCGGGAGGTGGACATCGATGCCGGATTGCGTGCGGCGGTGGCGCAGGCCGCAAGCGCCGTGCGTGCCCTGCTTGCGTCCACCAGCTTGCCGCCGCCGGTGAACGATGCGCGCTGTCGCCATTGTTCGCTGATCGAGCTTTGCCAGCCGAAAGCCTTGGCTGCGCACGAGCGGTATCATCGTCTGCTTGCGGATTTGTATACAACGGCATGAGCCATACCCTACTCAACACTCTGTATGTAATGACGGCGGGCAGCTATCTGCACCTGGACAACGACACCGTCCGCATCGAGATCGAACGCGAAACCAAGCTGCGCGTGCCGCTGCACCACCTTGGCGCGATCGTCTGCGTCGGCGATATCCTGATTTCTCCGGCGCTGATCGGCCGTTCTGCATCCGATGGGATCGGCATAACGTTGCTCGATCGCAACGGCCGTTTTCGCGCGCGCGTGGAAGGTCCGGTCAGCGGCAACGTGCTGTTGCGTCAGGCGCAGTTCGAAGCTGCGCGCGATTCGCAACAGACGCTCCCGATCGCGCGCTCCATTGTCGCCGGCAAGTTGCGTAACAGTCGCACCATTTTGCAGCGCGCGGCTCGCGAGGCGAAATCAGACGAGGATCGCACGGCCCTCGACGCTGCCGTCGTCAAGTTCGAGGCTTCCTTGCGCGCAACTGCCGTTGCGACCGATCTGGACGTGCTGCGCGGTGTCGAGGGCGAAGCGGCACGCGGTTATTTCGAGGCATTCAATCGCATCATCCGCACCGATTTACGCCTGGATTTCGCGATGGATGGCCGTAGCCGTCGGCCACCACGCGACCGTGCGAATGCACTGCTCTCGTACCTTTATACGTTACTGACTCACGATTGCCGCAGCGCGCTGGAGACGGTTGGCCTTGATCCACAACTCGGATTCCTGCATGCACTCCGGCCCGGCCGGCCGGCATTGGCGCTCGATCTCGTCGAAGAATTCCGCTCCGTGCTTTGCGATCGTATGGCGCTAACACTGATTAATCGCGGGCAATTGAAAGCCGAGGATTTCCGTCTGGCCGAAGGTGGCGCCGTACTGATGAGCGATGATACGCGCCGCACCGTGAGCATCGCCTGGCAGGAGAAGAAACAGGAAACCCTCACCCATCCGCTGCTCGATACGGAAGTCCCGATCGGACTGTTGCCGCAGATCCAGGCACGCCTGCTCGCACGTACGCTGCGCGGTGAAACCGAAGGCTATCTCCCTTTCGTGG
>JANXVS010000001.1 GCA_025351555.1 Pseudomonadota bacterium
GGGTGTGGTATCCGCTGTTGCGGCATCTTGGGCTCGCCATTCGCCCGCCTTATCAGATGCGCCACACCGCGGCGACGCTGATGCTTGCGTCCGGCGAAAACCCAGAGTGGGTTGCGATGGTGCTCGGCCATACGACGACCGAAATGCTTTTCCGGATCTATTCGCGCTTCGTGCCGAACCTCACGCGTCAGGACGGCCGCGCGTTCGCAGGCCTTATCAACAGCCATTCGGCGGAACCCAAACCTGCAGCGCCGAAGGACGTCGATTCGATGGACACCGAGTCGCTGCGGCGAGAGCTCAAAGCCGCACTGCTCGCGCGCAATCGCGAACCGGATACCGCCAACGCCGCGCGCCACTGATTTCACCTCGACAAGTATTTTCACAAGGAGAAGTGCGAATGGAACTGATCGGCAGCTACCACTCATCCGGTTTCACGGTTGAAGCGTATTTCCCGGAAGAAGACGCTCCGGCCACATGGACGATCTGGGTTGTCAGGGATGGCGAGGTTGTCGGGGAGTTCACCACACGGATCGCGGTGGACTGCGTCTACGGAATGGACCCCCGGGTGATGGTGTTGCTGGAGGCGGCAGCGGAAGCCGCGATTGAGGATGTGCTGCGCATGGAAGCGCGCGAGTTCAAGGATGTGTTCGCGCACGCGGCGTAACAGGCAAGCAAAACCAAGGATGGAAACGGGCGGCGGCCTCAAGGGACTGAACGATGCAGGACGCATCGGAATCCGATCGGGACGATCGGCGGCAGGATGCCGGATGGCTGACACGGATGTTGGCCGGGCCGCCGCGGTGCATAAGGAGCAGCAAATGAAACACGGCATGGAAAAGCTTAAGCCCATCTGGATCGAAGCGATCCAGTAGCGCCCCACTCAACGATTGAACCTCGGCGGCGACAACGGGCAAGTCGCCGTGGATGAATCCCATTGCCCAACAACATCATGGAGGATGTCATGAACACCACGAATATTCCCGCTCCAATCATCAACGAAACGCGTGTGAGCAAGCTCGACGGCGGAGAAATCTGCATCAGTGATCCCAAACACGGGGATTCGTACAACCTGACGTCGGGCGAAGCGCATGTGGCGCGCATGATCGGTGGCATTCGCTACGACACAGCAAATGCTTCGCTCGTCTATGGCGCCGGCGAGTACTTCGGCTATGGCTGTTACCTGGTCAGTCGCCTGTACCGCACGAACGACGGCAAGTTCTTCGTGCTGCAGATGATCACGGGCGGCGAGGAATTCGTCGACACCCAGGCGATCAGGGTCATCGAGGAAGATAGCGTCCTGGAGACGGCGAAATCCCTTCTCGCCGAATCCGAAGTCCTCAAGTTCCTGCGCGAATGGTACTGCTCGGGCTTGCTGCCCCTTAACGATGCCTTCGTCCAGGAATGGGCGGAGTCGACGTTGTCGGCGGACGAGTGTCAGGCCGTGCTGGCGGCTCTGGGCAATCGCTATTCGCACACCGATGACACTGCATCGACTGATGCCCAAGCCTGACATCTACGTCGCAGCGGGCGAGACTCGCCCGCTGCACATTCAATCCATCAAGGAGGATGACCATGAACGCAATCCAGACCAGGGTTCCCGAACCCATCATCAACGAGCACTACCCGCGAAACCTCAACGGCAACCACATGACGGTCGGCATTCCGTTTCGTGGCGACCACTTCAATCTGAGTACCGGCGAATGCTGCGTTGCTCGCGTCATCGGCGGCATTCGCTATGACACGGTGCGCGCCACCCTGATCGCTGGTGTGTCGAGCGTTGACGAAGACACCGGAGCCTACCGGCTCAAGCGCCTGTACCGTGCGACGCATGGCGTCTATTTCGTGCTGGACATGCTGTGGTCGGGCGAGACCGGCTTTGATAATCCGGATTTCATCGCGCCGATCAACGACGACAGCGTGCTGCGCGTCGCCCAGTTCATTACTCCTGCGCGCGACTGCATGCGGTTTTTGTGTGACTGGTACTGCACCGGCTGGATTCCGCGTAA
>JANXVS010000028.1 GCA_025351555.1 Pseudomonadota bacterium
TTGCCAGTGAGATCCTCGCGCGCGTGCAAGCGACCGGCACGACGGCATTGGATGATCTTCCGGCGCTTTCGGCTCTCGGCGCGCGTGCACCCCAACTATTACGCGCAGCAGCTTGAACGCGTTTGCGACCGGCGGAATCCCACGGCGGATGATTGCAAACCGTGGGGAGGGCGAAGCACGACTTTTAATAGAGATTTCCAATTCAGTGCCAGTCGGTCGGACTGAACATCACAAGTAAAGCTGGACGTAGATGCAACGTCCAAAGCTCGCATTCAATGGCAAGGTTTCTTGCCGCATAGCCGCCGTTCGCCAAGGACGTCTTTGGGTCGCCTCGCGTCTGTTGTCCACCGTTGCAGAGTGGCTAACTCACAGTCGGCACCGCGTAGATTAGGGGTGCGGCGGACGCCCCTGAGTGCTGGTGTACGATGCTAGCCGGCATCGGCAGTGGAGGAAGCGGGTGATGAATCCAGGCGTTCTCATAAAAATCCTGCTGTTGGCCTGCTCTGGCGCATCGGCCGGGACGATGACGACCGGCGTGAGCGGCATTGTGCACATTGCGCCGACTCATCCCGGACCGCAACGCATTGGCGAATCCGGCCGCGCACCGATGATCGGTGCCGCCGTGCAAGTGCGAGATGCGGATCACAGCGTGGTGGCGCGCGTGGTCACTGGCACGGACGGGCAGTTCTCGGCACCCGTTCCTCCGGGCGACTACCGGCTCGAAGTGGACGTCGGCGGCGCGGTGTTGCCGCGCTGTGGGGAGGTTCGCGTGATTGTGCAGGAAGGCCACGTCGCGCAAGTCGAGCTGGAGTGCGATTCCGGGATGCGATAGGGTTTGTGCCCGCATGGCGGGCCAGTGGAACTGGGCGCCCCGCTTCAAACTCGGTCAGATTTGGAGTGACGAGATGAATCGAGCAAATACCAAGCCCATGTGATGCGGTGGCTGCGCGACAACGCGATCGGTCCGGCGTTCATCGCGCCTGGCAGTCCGAGGCAACCTGACAACGCGCTTATCGACAAGCGCGAACTCACGACCCCAAGGCGCCAGTCACCAACGGCGGGTAGGAGGTGCAGTCGCGGTCCCCGACGCTATGCTCAGTCCGGAATGTACGTGTCAGGGACTCCGAAATCGAACGTGGCGAGCGCGCCGTCGATCGCTTTGCCATCGCAATCAAACTCCACAGAGACTGCCGGACGCCCAGTTCTTGTTTGATGAGTATTTTTAGATCGACAAACTGCACGCTTAGTTCTCCTACCCATACGCAAAGTCACTGATCGTGCCAGCAAAGCAGCTAGTCGAGTCCAAGAACTTCGCATGCTAACGGACACAATTGCTGCATGGCCATAAGGAGAACCCCAGGTGCGCGATCATCCGAGAGGCCCAGCGATGCGGTGTAGCCATCCCGTGCAGCTTGGACAGGCCGCGATGCAATAACCTGTTCGGCCTTTGCTGCAGTGCTTTTGCAAACGCCAATGAAAACGTTTACATTCGCGCCGTAAATTTGTGTTACCGGTCTGAAGCAGGGTGGAGATCGCAGCATGGCGGTGACGATCAAGGATGTGGCGCGCGAGGCTCGGGTTTCCGTAGCTTCTGTGTCGCGCGCGCTCAACGGACACGATACCGTTACTGAAGATACCCGCCAGCGCATTGCCCGCGTCGCCACCCGGCTGCGCTATATACCGCACAGCGGCGCTCGCAGCCTGATTACCCGGCGCACCCAGACCATAGGTGCCCTTCTACCCGACTTGCACGGCGAATTCTTCTCTGAGTTGATTCGCGGTATTGATCTAGCGGCACGCGCGCGTGGGCTGCATCTTCTGGTTTCCAGTTCGCATGGCGATGCCAGCGAGGCCGCGGCCGCACTGCGCGCGATGCAGGGACGCGTTGACGGCATGCTGGTGATGTCGCCGCACGTCGATGCGAGCTTTCTGCGCGACCAACTGCTTGCAGACTTGCCGATGGTGCTGATGAATACGCCGCTCGAGAGCGCGCACTATTCGATCATGAATGTTGACAACTACGGTGGCGCATTTTCAATGGTTCGCCATTTGATCGGATGCGGCCACCGTCGCATTGCACTGATCGCCGGCCCCGAGCACAACTATGATGCCGCGGAACGGCTCCGCGGTTATTGCGCAGCGATGGCGCGATTCGCGCCGATGATGCCGACACAAGTGATGCATGGCGACTTCACCGAGGAATCGGG
>JANXVS010000126.1 GCA_025351555.1 Pseudomonadota bacterium
TCAGGGTAAACGGCGGCAGATCCAGCTTGATCGAACGCGCGGCGGGGCCCTCGCCGATCATGATGTCGATCTGACAATCCTCCATCGCCGGGTAGAGGATTTCTTCGACTACCGGCGACAGCCGATGGATCTCGTCGACGAACAACACGTCGCGCGGCTGCAGGTTCGTCAGCAACGCAGCCAGATCGCCAGCGCGCTCGATCACCGGCCCGGACGTGCTGCGCAGATTCACGCCCAGCTCATTGGCGATCACATGCGACAGCGTCGTCTTGCCCAGGCCTGGCGGCCCGAAGATCAGCACGTGATCCAGCGCCTCGCCGCGGCGCTTGGCCGCCTCGATATAAATGCCGAGTTGCTCCTTCACCGCCTGCTGACCGAGATAGTCGGCGAGCCGCGAAGGCCGAATCGAGGCGTCGATGATGTCGTCTTCGCGGCTGGCGCTTGAGGAAATGACGCGGGCGTCGTTCATGCGGACCTGATCCAGTTAAACATGATCCAATTAAACACGATCCAATTAAAGATCATCCAGTCAAATCTCAACCTGCGTGCCCAACTCAATCAAACGATTGCCCGGAATGCGGAAAAACGCCGTAGCTGAACTCGCGTTGCGCGACAGAAAAGCGAACAGTTTGTCGCGCCACAAAGGCATGCCGGGACGGTCGGTGGCGACCACGGTTTCGCGGCTGATGAAGAAGGTCGTGTCCATCATTTCAAAGCCCATGCCCTTGGCTTCGCAGCGCTCCAGCGCCGCTGGAATATCCGGATCCTCGGCGAAGCCGAAGCGGACGACGAGACGGAAAAACTCGTGGCCGAGTGCGGTGATCTCGGTGCGTTCGCCGTATTCGGCGACTGGCACTTCGAGTGTTTCCACCGTCATCAGTACGTTGCGCTCGTGCAGCACTTTGTTGTGTTTCAAATTGTGCAGCAGCGCGTTCGGCACCGCGTTCGCATTGGCCGTCAGGAAAATCGCCGTACCCGGCACGCGCAGCGGCGGATGCGCGGTGACGCTGGCAATGAACGGTTCCAATGCCAGGCCGCTCTGCTTGAGTTCGCGCAGCACCAGCTCGCGGCCGCGCCGCCATGTCGTCATGATCGTGAACGCGAACAGGCCAAGCACCAGCGGGAACCAGCCGCCGTGTTCGATCTTGATCGCGTTGGCGCTGAAAAAGGATATATCGATGATCAGGAATACGGCACCCGCAAACATTACCGTCGGCAGACTCCAGCGCCATTGCCGTCGTGCCACGATCAGCGCCAGGCATGTGGTGATGACCATCGTGCCGGTAACGGCGATGCCGTAAGCCGCAGCCAGGTTCGCCGACGAACGAAAACCGACGACGGTGCCAAGGATCAGCACCAGCAAAGCACGATTGACCCAAGGCAGATAGATCTGGCCCAACGTCTGCTTTGAAGTGTGCACGATTTCCATGCGCGGCGAATAGCCAAGCTGGATCGCCTCGCGCGTCATAGAGAACGCGCCAGATATTACCGCCTGCGAAGCGATTACCGTGGCGATCGTCGCCAATGCGATCATCGGATACAGCAGCGACGGCGGCACCAGCAGATAGAACGGATTGGATACCGCGGAAGGATCGCTCAGCAACAGCGCGCCCTGACCGAAATAGTTCAGCACCAGCGCCGGCGACACATAGCCGAACCAGGCCAGGCGAATGGGATTTTTTCCGAAATGCCCCATGTCTGCATACAACGCCTCGGCGCCCGTCAGAGCCAGCACGATGCCACCAAGCGCGAGGAACGCATGGCCGCCGTTGTCGCGAAAGAAAATGAAACCGTGCCAGGGATTGATCGCCCACAACACCTGCGGCTGACCAGCTATGGCGATGACGCCGAGCACCGCGATAGCGGCGAACCACAGCAGCATGATCGGCCCGAACACCGCACCGACCTTCGCACTGCCGTGCCGCTGCAGCACGAACAGGCCGATGATGACGACGAGCGTAATCGGCACCACCCAATGCGACAAAGCGGGCGTAGCAACTTTCAGGCCTTCAACTGCGGACAACACCGAAATGGCCGGCGTGATCACGCCGTCGCCGTAGAACAGGGAAGCGCCGAGCAGGCCCAGGATCATGATCCACCAGCGCGCACGCACATGGCCGCGCGCGCTGCGCTGGGCAAGTGCCGTCAGCGCCATGATGCCACCTTCGCCCTTGTTGTCGGCACGCATGATGAACACCACATACTTGAGCGACACCACCATCGCCAAAGCCCAGAACATGAGCGACAACACGCCAAGCACATTGCTCGTCGTGGGCGCTATGCCCTGCTCGCCGAAGGTGGTCTGAACGGCATACAACGGGCTGGTGCCGATGTCACCGTAGACCACGCCGAGCGCACCGAGCGCGAGCCCGGCAAACGCCTTGCGCCGAGTCGCCAACGTGGTGGAGTTGATCGCTTGCGTCATTACGTTCCCCTATCGCAAAGCCAAGGTCAAAGCCTTGCGGATGATCGCTTCGGCGCTAT
>JANXVS010000456.1 GCA_025351555.1 Pseudomonadota bacterium
TAGTTCAGCAGCGAATCCACCGAACGCGCGTTGGCCTCGGTGTCGGCTTCGTTTTTGGCCCGATAATAACGCAGCCGCCATTCGGTTATCGAGAACGTGAAAACCACGTAGGCGAACACGGTGGCCAGCGTGATCACGGTAAAGGTCCAGTCGTAATGCGTCATCAGGTACGCGCTGACCAAGGTGATTTCGAGCAGGGTCGGCAGGATCGTGTAGATCGTCCAGTCCAGCAGATCCGAAACCGAGGTCATGCCGCGCTCGACATCGCGCGCCACGCCGCCGGTGCGGCGATCCAGATGAAAACGCAGCGACAACGCGTGCAGATGCGCGAACACACGCAGCGTGATCTCGCGCGAGGTGCGCGCTAGCACGCGCGCGAACACCACGCCGCGCAATTCCTGGAACAGCGACGTCGACAGGCGCAGCGCGCCGTAGGCCATCAGCAGCAGGGCGGGGATGACCAAGACGCCGATCTTCAGGTCGAGCCGATCGATCAGTTGTTTCATCACCAGCGGCACGCCAAAGTTGGCGAGCTTCGCGGCAACCAGCAGGACTAAAGCGATTAGCACCCGCCAGCGGTAGTGCAAGACATGCGGCAGCAGGCGGCGAAGCGTGCCGACGACGGTGAGGTGGGGCTTTGGCGGGAGTGAATTCTCAGTCACAGCAGGCAGATGGGGGCGAAGGCGGGGGCATGCAAGCGGCCGCGCGACCGGCGTATCATCGGCGAATCGCCACGGCAGGAGACCACATCATGCGTCATGCAGCTCTCATCTTACTCGCTCTCATACTCGGATTTGCCTCATTCAGCGGCGCGGCGCTCGCGCAGACGGCGACAACGCCGGGGTTGGCGCGACCGCATGCGCCACACGGCGCGAAGGTACTCATCGTCTCACCGAAGAACGGCGCGCACGTCGGTCAGGATGTGCTGGTGAAGTTCGGCGTCAAAGGCATCAAGCTAGCGCCATCGACCGACACCGCTGCCAATACCGGACATCATCATCTGCTGATCGATCAGAACGAGTTGCCGCCGTTGGCGGTGCCGATTCCGAATGACGCCACGCACAAGCATTACGGCAAGGGTCAGACTGAGGACACGATTCATCTGGAGCCGGGTGATCACACCCTGCAACTGGACTTCGCGGATGCTACGCATATGCAGTTCAGTCCGCTGTTGGTGTCGAAGAGGATTACGATTCACGTTAAGTGACGTTCGCGGCTTCGCTCATTGGCTTTTTCTCGTCATTCCCGCCTGCGCGGAAATGACGAGCTTTAGCGCGACAAATCAATCGAATAGACGGCAGTCCCATTGCCGTTATCTTTCCACAATGTCACATTATCCAATCCCGCTGCCCGGGCGAAATCCAGCTTGCCCGCCGCCGAGGTGAAAATCACGGACCCCTCAGTTTTCACTTTTGCAAAGTGCCAATTGCGATCGTTGCCGAAACGCGCGCGCGTGATCTGGCCAGCGGCACGAATGAACGCGATCAATACATCGCGATTGGAATCCGGCGCGGAGATCACGATATTGCTTCCGTCGAGCCCGGGAAAGCGTCCGCCGCCGCTGGCGCGATAGTTGTTGGTGACAACGATGAATGCTTGTTCGTCGCGTGCTGGCTGATCGTGGTAGCGCAGATCGCGGATGCGATCACCGCGCGCCTGAGTCACGTCGATCGCGTAGGTCAAACCGCCCTGGATCACATCGAAGTTGTAGGTGGGGAATTTTGCGTTGACCAGTTCCTGTGGCTCGGCCTTGGCCGGATCGATACGGTTGAACCAGCCGGCGGATTGTTCCAGCCAGGCCTTGAGGCCGGCGCCGTCGATCTTCACGGCGGTCAGGGTGTTTGGATACAGATACAAATCGGCAGCATTGTTGAGCGCCAGCGGCCCGACATGGACATCGGTGTAGTCGTTGGGGCCGCCGAATCCGGCTTTGAACGGCGCAGCGGCCGCGAGTATGGGAATATCGGCGTACTGCGGCAAAGTGGACGTTATATATTTTTCCACATAGTCGCTTTGTGCCATGTTCACGGGTTGCAGCGCCGACGTATCGCCCACCGCCACGAAATACGTGTTCATCGGGAAATCGCTGTGCCCGACCGGTGTCTTGACGTAGGCGATGGTCGCTGCGTGCTCGGCCTCGATCAGGGCCGCGATTTCCGCATCGGCCGCGACATAGCTGCCATTGGCATTTTTCACCGAGCGCACTTCCGCGTGCGTCGCCGCGCGATCCACCTGCCAGCGGCCTTCCTTGCGAATCAGAGCCAGCTCGATCAGGCCGATACTTTTGCCGAAGTAATTCCCCATCACCGCCGGCACGCCGTGCAGGCTGCCGCGTACATTGTCCACATCGGGAAGATGCGAAAAACGGGATTTTGCATCATTCGGGTTCGGGAAAATATCGTGAGAATGCCCAAGCAGGATCGCATCGATGCCCGGTACCTGAGACAGATGCCAGCCGGCGTTTTCCATGTTCGGCGTGTACGCTGCGGCATTGATGCCGCCGTGGGAAATGGCGATGACGATATCAACGCCGGCTTTTTTTAGTTCCGGCAGATATTTCTGCGCGGCCTCGACCACGCCCATCACGGTGATCTTTCCTTCGAGATTGCGCCTGTCCCAATCCAGGATCGGCGGTGGCGCGAAGCCGAGCAGGCCGATGTGAATGGGTTCCTCGCGCTCGCTGCCGTCGGGCGCATGCGCATGGATCTTGCGCGTAAGCACGCGCCACGGCGCGTAAAGTGGTTTCCCATCTTTCGCGCTGAATACATTGGACAGCACGAAGGGGAAGGCCGGACCTTTACATTTTTTTGCATCCAGACCGGCGATGTTGAATGGCGTGCCGGTGACCTGGCTCAGATAGGCCAGGCCATAGTTGAATTCGTGGTTGCCGACGGTGCCAGCATCGTAGCCGAGCGTGTCCATCGCCTTGTATACCGCCAGTTCCTGATTGCAGGCGGGGCGCTTGATCAAGGCCTGATAGTCGGCGAGCGCGCTGCCCTGGATCGTATCGCCGTCATCGAACAACAAGGTGTTCGCGAATTCCTTGCGTGCATTGCGGATCAACGTGGCGGCCCGCACCAGGCCCAGGCCTTGATCATCGGCGAGTTTGTAGAAATCGTAACTCATGATGTTGGAGTGCAGATCCGTGGTTTCCAGCACGGCGATCTCGGCGCGCGTGCCGTCGGCGAGCGCAGCGTGTTTCGCCGCAGCAGGCGGCACCGCGCAACCGGCGACCAGAGTGGCGCAGGCAATAACGGCGGTGAGGTTGCGAATGGCGTAGTGCGTCATGGCTTGCGGTGACCCGAGGAATCAGTCGGTATTATCGCCGATGCAGATGGCGACAAGGTTGCTGCTGCGGCGTATTTCATCGGCATCTGCTACGCTTGCAGGCCGTTTTTCGTTGTGTCTTCTTCGATGACTGTCCGCACCCGTTTTGCTCCCAGCCCCACCGGTTTCCTGCACATCGGCGGCGCACGCACGGCGTTGTACTGCTGGCTGGAGGCGCGCCATCGTGGTGGTGAGTTCATCCTGCGCATCGAGGACACCGATCGCGAGCGTTCGACAGAAGCCGCGGTGCAGGCGATCCTGGATGGCATGAACTGGCTCGGCTTGAGTTACGACGAAGGCCCGTACTACCAGACCTTGCGCATGGATCGCTACCGCCAGGTGGCCGAGGATCTGGTCAAGGCGGGCAAGGCGTATTACGCCTACGAAAGCAAAGGCGAGCTCGAAGCGATGCGCGCGCAGCAAATGGAAAAAGGCATCAAGCCGCGCTATGCCGGCATTTATCGCGACCGCAACGAACCCGCGCGCGAGGATGCGAACCGGGTCGTGCGGTTCCGTAATCCCTCCGGCGGATCGGTCGTGTTCAACGACAAGGTGAAGGGCCGCATCGAATGGAACAACGAGGAACTGGATGACCTGGTGATGGTGCGGTCGGACGGCTTTCCGACCTACAACTTTGCCGTCGTCGTCGATGATATCGACATGAAGGTCAGCGAAGTGATTCGCGGCGATGATCACGTCAACAACACGCCGCGGCAGATCAATATCTATCACGCGCTGGAAGCGTCGATTCCCGAATTCGCGCACCTGCCGATGATTCTCGGCACGGATGGACAGAAGCTCAGCAAGCGTCACGGCGCGGTCAGCGTGATGCAGTATCGCGATGATGGGTTTCTGCCGCACGCGTTGCTGAACTATCTCGTGCGCCTGGGCTGGTCCAATGGCGATCAGGAAATCTTTTCGCGCAAGGAAATGGTGGCGTTGTTCGATGTCTCCAACGTCAACAAGGCCGCCGCCCGTTTTGATTTGGAGAAATTGAGTTGGCTCAATCAGCACTATCTGAAATTCGATGATCCGGCCGATATCGCGCCGGAATTCGAATGGCATCTGCGCATGCAGGGTTTTGATCCGGCGCACGGCCCCGCCGCAGCGGACGTCGTCGTCGCCCTGCGCGATCGCGCGCGTACGCTCAGGGAAATGGCCGAGAAGGCGAGCGTCTGGTACGGTCCGATCACGCAATGGGACGACGCAGCGATCAAGAAACATCTGCAGGCGCCGACTGCCGCCGCCGCGCTCAGTGCAGTGCGTGAACAGCTCGCTTTGATGTCAGAATGGAAAGTGGAAAATATCCA
>JANXVS010000160.1 GCA_025351555.1 Pseudomonadota bacterium
GCAGGCCTTGCCATGATCGGCATGGTTGCCGGCAGCAGTGGCCGCGGCTTCTGTCATGTACGAGCCTTCCTTGGTCTTGCCATACCATTCGTCGCCCTGGCAGTGGTAGACCTTCGAGCTCGAATTGACCCATACCAGACCTGGACCGCCACCCGCTTTCTGTGCGATCTGCGAGGCTGGCGTCGGCACCGTATGCGCTGCAGCGGTAGCTGGCGCTGCTGGTGCCGGCGCGGCGGCGGGTGCAGCGGGTTTCACGGGCGCAGCGGGTTTCACAGGAGCCGGTGCAGCAGGAGTTGCCGCTGCCGGAGCAGGCGCGGGTTTGGCAGCGGGCATTGCCGCAGTCTTGTCCAGCCATTCCTTTACGCCCTTGTGACCTTTGCAGGCACCCTTGTGCGTCGTCCCGGAATAATACGTACCGTCCTTGCACTGGGCAGTGCTCCCTGCCGGAGCTACCGCAGCAGCAGCAGCGGCGGCCTCAGCCTTCCTGGCCTTCCTGGATTTCTTGGCCGGCGCAGCCGTGTCACTCGCCGCGGCAGGTGCCGCAGCTGTGGATGCGGCCGGAGCGGCTGCGGACTTGTCCAGCCATTCCTTCACGCCCTGATGGCCGCGGCACGCGCCCTTGTGCGTGGTGCCGGTGAAATACGTGCCGTCCTTGCAGGATGCAATGGCACCTGCCGGTGCTTGCGCATAGGCGCCGGCGGAGAGCAGGAATCCGGCTCCAAGCGCGGCTGTGACAAGAAACATTTTCATCGCTGTCTCCAAAAAATGGAACAAAGTGGATTCGATCTTGAATGCGCAGGTTCGCGCGATGCAAAGCATGCCAGAGAATGTCCGCGTGTCAATCGGCGGCAGCGGCAATCCCATGACCTCGTTCAGGTAGTTCCGGCGCCCGGTTCAGGAAACGCGATCGCCTGCCAGCCGAAACGGTCGAACACGCGCCAGCCCGGCCGGGCCGGCGCCAGTTTGACGTAGCCGTGACCCAGTACGCCAAGGTCGCTCAAAGGGATCGACATGGTCAGTTCCGTTGCGCTGCGTTGCGACGTGGCCTGTTCGACCACGGTTCCGGCTGCGCCATCACGGACGTTGACCTGTGGACTGTGCATATCCAGCCGAATCAGCCAGCGCACGCTGCCCTGCGACTGGCTTTCGATCGCGCAAAACAACACCTGGTTGCGCAATCCGGCGTTCCAACGCCGCAGATCAATGCGAGCCCGCAGGATGCCACCAGCATCGACGCCGGCGTGCAACGGGTGCTGCGGATCGTCCAAATGCGCGTCCGGCACCACCTGATACGATTCACTAAGTCCAGCGTAACGCAAGAAACGCCGCTGGCTGAGCCGCATCTGGCTGGCGTGCGCGAGGATCGCGGCTTGCTTGATGCTGCGCTGGGCTTCACTCAGACCAACAGCGACTCCGCCTTGCGTCGGCATCTGGCCGTGCACCGCAAAGGTCAGCAGCTGCGGCGCCGATGCCTGGCAACGCGCGAGCGCCAGACGCGCCAGGATATGCGTCGCGCTGTGATCCGGATGACGATCCGACAGCGCAGGCAATACCAGCCAAGTCGGTACAAATTCGTCGATGTGCCCACGCAAGGATTCGACAATCTGCGGATCGGCGCGCATCAACACGTCGGTCAAGCCCAGATCGGGCAATCCGAGGAAGCAGGCGTCGGCTTCCGCGATGTCCAGAACCCGCATTGCCGCGCGCGCCTCTTCGCGCCGCCGCGCACCCCAGCGCGCGCGCTCAGCCGGGCCAATGCGCCAGCGCCTCTCGATCCAGCGTTGCGGCCAAGGATTGTTGTCGCCGTCGGTCAGGACAATGACGCGCACCGCCGCACCGGCCGCTCGCGCCACTTGCAGCAAACCACCGCAGGCGATGGACTCATCATCCGGGTGCGGCGCGAACACCAGCACGCGATCATGCCCGCCCAGATCCAGCCCGTCCTTCAGGATCGGCTGGCTCCAGTCATCGGCTTTGGCTTGCATGAGTGGTGTCATCGACTCGACCACAGCGCAGGATTTGCGCGCGGGCATTATAACGGCGGCGATGTTATTTCTCGTGCGGCGATGACAAGATCCGCTCGCTGATGTCCTGGCTCAAGCCTTCGCCTCGTTGAGGCCATCGAGTCGCGCACGCAGCATGTCCAGCCGTGGATCGGCCGCCGCGCCGGGCGAGGTGCGCGCCGCGAGACTGGCTTCCGGCGTACGTCCCTGCCCCACTTGCGCAAATTCGTCCGCCGCACGCCGATAGGCTTCGCGAAACGGCACGCCAGCGACCGCTTGCTCGATCGCCACATCAGTTGCGTACATCGCCGGCCCGATCGCCGCACGCATCGCTACGGCGTTCCATTGCAAGCGTGCAAGCAGGTCGGGCAACAGCGTCAGCGCGTCGAGGCCACGCGCG
>JANXVS010000190.1 GCA_025351555.1 Pseudomonadota bacterium
CGAGGACTCGGGCGTATTCTCAAGTTTCAAGTGCATCAGTTCCAACGCCTTGTTCGAAAATTCCGCGCCGCATTCAGTGTCCGAGCACGTCCAGACCACGCTCATGCCGGCCTTGGCCAAGGCTTCCTTGTAATTGGCGAACACCTCGAGCGCGCTGCGCTCCGGTGGCGCGATATAAAACAAGCGCGTGCGCTTGCCGGTCAGATTCAACGCCTTCGGCGCAACCGCCTCGCCGGCGTCGTTCTGGATAACCGGGCCGATCGGCAACGCGGCTTCTTCAAAAGCCTTTTGATCGGCGCCGAACAGGATCGAGCCGGGATAACGCGCAAGCATCGGGTGATCCTTGCAGCCGTCGCAGTCCACTTCGACATCCTGTGCCCGAGGCGCGACCGACACCGATGCCAAAACCAGTAAAACCGCGAACAAACCAAGTGAACGCATGACAATCTCCCGTGGGTGTGCAAATAAGTGGACGTGCATCCAAGGTTACGCCAAAACCGGGCAAAAACTGACATGGCCGCATACATCGCCACCGTGCTGGCATTTGCCCGCGTGTCAGTAATCCGCAGCAAACGACGTAACCCCTGAGTGAGCGACGCATTACGGCCTGATTGTCAGGTACCGGTGTCGAACAGGAGTTTGCCATGCAATTGATGCCGTACATGAAGGCTGCTTCGCCCTTCGGCGCGCTGATGGTCTGCGCCGGGCTTATCGCCGCAGCGACAACCACTTCTGTGCAGGCGCAGATTCCAGCGAGCGAGCGCCAAGTCCTGCTCAATCTGTACAACAGCACGAATGGTGATTTTTGGGGACAGAACACCGGCTGGAACGGCGCGGCCGGCACCGAGTGCGCCCCTGCTCCCAACGCGTGGTTTGGCATCACCTGCGACGCCGCTGGTACCCATGTGACGGAAATCGACCTCGGCTACAACTTTCTCAGCGGGCCTGTGCCGGATCTAAGTGCCCTGACCGCGTTGCAAGTCTTTGATGCCGACGTCAACTCGCTGACCGGATCGATTCCCCCGCTCAGCGGACTGCCCGCTTTGTACCTGTTCGATGTAACCGGCAACTCGCTGACCGGATCGATTCCGAGCTTGAGCGGGATGAGCAATTTGCAGTTCTTTTACGTCGGGGCGAATCAATTGAGCGGGTCGATCCCGACCCTGACCGCGTTGCCGAACCTGCAATCCATTTATGTCAACGACAACCGGCTGACCGGGTCGATTCCCGCACTCGGCTCGCTGTCCGCGTTGTACGCGTTCGAAGCCAGTACAAACCAGTTGACAGGAACCATCCCCGCCCTCAGCGGACTAACGAATTTGAGCCTGTTTGCAGCCGAATTCAATCGCCTTACCGGGCCAATTCCCGCGCTCACCAACCTGCCGGGTTTGACCTTCCTCAATGTCGACCACAACCAGCTCAGCGGGTCGATTCCCGCTCTGACCGGGCTTGGCAATCTGGTGTCTATCGCGGTCGATCACAACCAACTGACCGGTTCCCCGCCGGTGCCGCCGAGCCCGAGTCAATTGGTAAACGGAAGCTCCGTGCTCTGCCCGAATCCGCTCACTCCAACTCCCAGTTCAACATGGGATGCGGCGACCGGAATCACGCCGTGGTACAGCGCCTGCGATCCGATCTTTGCGAATGGCTTCGAATGAATGTCGTGACGTCGGCCACATTCTCCAAACTGGCCCGGCATCTGCGCGCGCCGGCCGCGCACGCCGCAGCAGTGATCAGACCTTCACAGCACGCGCAGCCGATCCCACCCCCTCGGCGTAGCCGCACAACCGAGCGGGCATTCGCCCGCGTGTCAGTAATCCGCAGCAAACGACGTAACCTTTGAGTAAGCGACGAATTCCGGCCTGATTGCCAGGCGCCAGCGTCAAACCAGGAGTAAGCCATGAAAGCGACAACGTACGGGAATTTCGTGTTTTGCGGCGATCGGGCACGTTCCAAGGCCGCCCTGTGGGCTGCACCAGTGCTGGGGTGCTTGCTCGCCGCGGCGAGCGTGACGGCTTCTGCGCAGATTGCTTTTCAGGCGCAGCCACCCTTTGTAACCGGCCCGAACCCGAGTGCCATCGCAGTCGGTGACTTCAACGGCGATGGCAAACTGGATTTGGCGGTCGCTATGTTCGGCAATAATGACGTCTACATATATACCGGTAACGGCGACGGGACGTTCTCATTCGCCGGGTTCCGTGCCGTCGGTACACAGCCCGTCGCGATCGTGGCTGGCGACTTCAACCACGATGGCAACCTTGATCTCGCCACCGCGAATTCGGGTAGCAGCAACGTGTCGATTCTGCTCGGTAACGGCAATGCCACGTTTCAGGCTGCGGCTGCGTACGCGGTAGGCAACACACCGGTCTCTATCGCCACGGACAGCTTTAACCCGAACGGCTTCGCCGATCTGGTGACCGCGAACCAAGGCAATGTCTGCCCGCCTACTTTCAATCCTTGCGGAACTCTTACCGTATTGGGAGGCAACGGCGACGGCACCTTTTTCACGGCAACGACCCTCTTCCCCCAATTCGTCCCGGTAAAGGTAGCGACCGGGTTGTTTGACGCGAGCTTGAACAGCGACATCGTCGTCACCAGCCACGACAGCAATGCGTTCTTGGTCTATCTGGGCGATGGTGGTGGCGCGGGTAGTTTCCCGATCGCGAAAGGCCCATTCACTACCGCGAGCGCGTACGCCGTTGTGGTCGCCGATTTTAACGGCGGTGGCAAGAGCGATCTGGCAATATCGCGTTCCGACTCCGGCGATGTGTCGTTGCAGCTCGGAAATGGCGATGGAACATTCCAGACCGGAGTGATCTACAACGAAGGCGCGATCGGTGCGCACCCGTATGCCGCCGCGCTAGGCGACTTTGATGGCGACGGTTTTCCCGACCTGGCGCTGGCGAACAACAGCGACAACAGTGTTGCCGTGCTGCGCGACAGGACCGTGGGCAATGGCGGGTTTGACGCAGCGTTGACGTTCACCGGCGGTCTGGCTTGTCCGAGCTCGATCGCCGTCGGTGACTTCAACGGGAACGGCAAGCCCGATCTCGTGGTCGCAAATGACTGCAGCGGCACAGCGAACTTTCTGACCGTCTTTCTCAACACATCGATTCCCACCGATCGCATTTTTGCCAACGGCTTCCAGTGAGCGCAGTGCATTTTTTCGATTCGCTTTGTTGCAGGAGTCAAGACCATGAGCACGCACGTACACACCCATTCCGCCACCTTCGTGGGGTTTGCAATGCTATCGGCAGCCAGCGTCTGGGCGGTTGAATTGCCGCCGATGAAACTGGGCCTGTGGGAGACCGCTTCTACGTCGAGCCTGCGGCCCGCTCTTACCGTCCGCACGCAAGTCTGCTACGGCGCCGGCACTGAGCGCGAACTCAGGGCGAAAGCCGAGGCCGCGCTGAAACAATACCAATGCGTTACGCCGGGATACCAACAATCAGGCGATAGCTACGTTTATGAATCTGCCTGCACGATCGAAGAGCACAAGCTCACAACGCGATCCGTTTTGACCTATCAGGGCGACAACAGCATTCACGGCGTGACGACCTCGGGCTCTGACGATGGCAAGCCGTCGCATACCATGACCGGCGATTCGAAGTGGATCGGCGCATGCAAGCCGGGCCAAAAGCCCGGCGACACAGAATTCTTGAACAAGGAAGAAATGATGCGGCCGCCCGCTAGACCCGCGCGCGATCCCGCGGCTGCTTCCAACCTTCAGGAATAAGCGAAGTCATTGCCCTGCACCGTCGCGCGAATGTCAACAATCCTTGCCAAAAAGCGTAACCTATCCCGCGCGGCCGATTTCGGATCGCATGGAGCATGGACATGGCGCATTTGATCGTACGCAATTCACGATCCACGGGATTTGGCATGCGTGGCGCCTGGGCGCTGGTAATACTCACTGCCTTGAGCGTACAGAGCGCGCCCGGATTCGCGGCGACGTATACCGTGAGTACTACGCAAAACTCCGGTGCGGGTTCGTTGCGCCAGGCGATGCTCGACGCCAACGCCAGTGGCGCGCCGGCTGGCATCGTCGGAACCGCGAATACCATCAATGTCACCACAAGCGGCACGATAGCTCTCAGCGATGCTTTGCCGCTCGTGTTTTCCAATCTCACGATCAACGGCAACGGCATCGTCATCGATGGCGGCAGCGTGGACAGCGGCAGCGGGCATCGCTGCCTGTTCGTCAACGGACTGCCGACAACGCCGACCGGAACGCCGCAAGCGATCGCCGTGACCTTGCATCAATTGCATCTGAATCATTGTCGGGCCAAAGGTGGCGATGGCGGCGCCGGGTCGGCCAGCGGCGGCGGCGGCGGGATGGGTGCAGGTGCGGCCTTGTTTATCGGCCAAAACGCCAGCGTGACGCTGGCCCAGGTCAGCTTCGACGGCAACCTGAGCGTCGGGGGGAATGGCGGTGTCGCTGGGGCTTTGAACGACGGTGGCGGTGGGGGCGGCGGACTCGGTGGTGCTGGCAGTGACGGGTCT
>JANXVS010000232.1 GCA_025351555.1 Pseudomonadota bacterium
GGAAGCTCAGATCCGGGAAGGTGGTGACTTCCGGCACGCCGGTGCTGCGGTCGATGCTGCTTTTTACTGTTGTATACTTGCGTGCCGGTGGCAGCACGGGCTTTGGCGCGCCATCCGCGACGCCGAGTCCGCCGGCTTCGGCTTCGTCCTTTGCCGGATCGGGCGCGCCCGGTTTCACCGTCAGGGTGTAGTCGCCGTGGGCGATCCACTTGTTCGCCGCGGCGAGTACGCTGGCCGGAGTCGCTGCATCCATGCGCGCAAAGTCTGCTTTGTAGGCCGCCGGATCATCCCGATAGACCTGGCCTTGGGCAAGGATGCGCGCTTGGCTCGACACCTTTTCCACGCCGCGCACAAAACCCGCGTGGGCACGGATGCGCGCGCGTTCGAGCTCGTCGGGTGTCGGCCCCTCCTTGAGAAACTTCGCCCATTCGTCGGCGACAGCTGCTTCGACCTTGGCCGGATCGACACCGCGTTTCACGTCAACCTGCAATTCAAACAGGCTGGCTAGGGCAAAAGGGTCAACGCCGACTTCGACGGCGTCGGCAATTTTATCCTTGTATACCAGACGCTCATACAGACGCGAGGTCTTGCCGCCGCCAAGCACGGCCGCGGCCAGATCGAGTGTTTGCAAATCCGCATCGCCGAGCTGCGGCACGTTCCATTCGCGGTAGATCCGCACTTGCGCTACCTGATCGACCATTTCGCTGCGGGTGGACGTCGTGCGCGGATACACCCACGGCTGTTGGCGTGGCACCGGTGGGCCGGCGCCGATGTCGCCGAAATATGTTTCAACTTTTTCGCGTGCGGCCGCGGGCGTGATGTCGCCAGCCAACACCAGCGTGGTGTTCGCCGTGCCGTAGTGATCGTTGAACCATTGCCTGACGTCGGCCAGCGACGCGGCTTCCAGATCCTTCATCGAGCCGATGGTGTCGTGATGATAGGGATGGTTCGCCGGAAACGCATTGGCCTGGATATTTTCGTCGACGCGGCCGTAGGGCTGGTTTTCGTCTTGGCGCTTCTCGTTCTGCACCACGCCGCGCTGGGTATCTATTTCCTTCT
This sequence comes from Pseudomonadota bacterium, assembly GCA_025351555.1. Taxonomy (GTDB): domain Bacteria; phylum Pseudomonadota; class Gammaproteobacteria; order Xanthomonadales; family Rhodanobacteraceae; genus Rudaea. The sequence continues at coordinate 1,060 of JANXVS010000232.1, forward strand.
GACCAATCGCGCCGAGCAGATGGCCCATGCGATCTGATTCCATCCATAACGCCATGTTCAGCGCGGTGGTTGGCACGGTTTCAAAATAATTCGTTCGATCGTTCGAGGTCGTGCCGTTCTGGTCGGTCGCGCCAACCTGCTCGAACGGCTTGAAATAGCCGGTCTTGTGATGTTCGGAGCCAGAGAACATCAGATGCTCGAACAGATGCGCAAATCCCGTCTTGCCGACGGGCTCGTCCGCCGAGCCGATGTGATACCAAACGGCGACGTTGACTACCGGCGCCTTGTGATCCTCATGCACGACGACGGTCAGGCCGTTGTCGAGCTGGAATTTGGAGAACGCCAGATCGACGGTGTCGATCTTCGTCGCCGCAGGTGTGGTGTCGGCAGTCGCGCTCTCTGCTCCTACGTTGCCGGCCAGCAAGGCGAGCATGACCGCGGCAGATCGGAACAGGTTCAATGGCAAGGTCATAGTTCGCTCGGCGGATCGGTAACTCGGGGCAGCGAGCCTAGCGGATGGCTGGACGTGAAACAACGCATTATGGGAATCGCGCTACACTGAAATAGTTCAATCAGAGCAGGTTCAACGGAGTACAGATGCAGCGCATCCTCGTTACGGGAGCCAATCGCGGACTTGGGCTGGGATTCACCCGTCAGCTGTTGGCGCGCGGCGACCGCGTGCTCGCGGCCTGCCGTCATCCGGGCAAGGCGCTGGCGCTTACAGAACTGGCCGGCGCGTATCCAGGGCATTTGCACGTGCTGCCGCTGGATCTGGACAAGGAGCGCTCGATCGCGGAACTGGCCCGCGAAGCCGGCGCCCTGACCGACGCGTTGGATGGGCTGATCAACAATGCCGGTTTGCTGGTTTCCGGCGAGCGCTACGGCGAGATCACGGGCAAAGCGCTCAGTGACAGTTTCACCAGCAACGTGATCGGCCCGCTGCTGCTGACCCAGGCACTTTCTCCACTTCTGGAAAAAGCAAAAAATGCCAAGGTGATGAACCTGTCATCGCGGCTCGGCTCGCTCGCGATCAGCAGCAGTTTCGGCACGCCGAGCTATGCGATCAGCAAAGCGGCACTGAACATGGCCACGCGCCAGCTTGCGGCAGCGCTCGCGCCACGCGGCGTTTGCGTGTTCTGCGTCAGTCCTGGGTGGGTGAGCACGGATATGGGCGGTGCCGGCGCGCCCGTCACGCCACACGACGCCGTGGCCAGCCTGCTCAAGGTGCTGGATGCTGCAACGGCCGCCGATGCCGGGCGTTTCATCGGTGCCGATGGGGCGACGATCGCGTGGTAATGCGGCATTCACACGCCACACGGTAATGATGGTGTGATGGTCAGCCAGCGAACATGGAGGTTGGTCCCGCGGATATCGGCTTCACTGCCGCTGCGCAGCGGGCGTTCGTGCGAGAAATTCGAGTGCGCAGGCGTTGAACGCTTCGGTGGCGTCGAACGGCGTGCCGTGGCGCGATCCGGGGATTACGACAAATTCGGCGTGTGGAAAATGCGTCGTTTCGCTG
>JANXVS010000246.1 GCA_025351555.1 Pseudomonadota bacterium
GCGCGTAAGCGTTATCGACCTGCTGCGCCAGCCGGTGCAAGCGATGTCGCATCATCTGCATCAATCGATCGCGCCGATGCTGCGCCAGACGCAACAATTCGATGGCATCCGGCGTCAGTAATTCGGCGGCGACGGAGGGCGTCGGTGCGCGCAGATCGGCGACGAAGTCGGCGATGGTGAAATCCACTTCGTGACCGATCGCGGAAACGATCGGGATCGCGCTGGCGTGGATCGCGCGTGCGACGGCTTCGTCGTTGAACGCCCACAGGTCTTCCAGCGAGCCACCGCCGCGGGTGAGCAGCAGCACATCGTGACGGTGTGCAGCAGACGCCGCAGCAATCATGGCGGCGATCGCGGGGGGCGCTTGGTTGCCCTGCACCGGCACCGGCAGGATCTCGATTTCCACCAGTGGAAACCGCCGCGCGATCACGTTGAGTACATCGCGGATCGCTGCACCCGTCGGCGAAGTGATCACGCCGATGCGTCGCGGCAATTTCGGCAAGGCGCGCTTGTGATCCGGGGCGAACAAGCCTTCCGCAGCCAACCTTGCCTTGAGTTGCTCGAACGCCCGCAGGAGGGCGCCTTCGCCGGCTTCCTCCAGGTGCTCGATGATGAGTTGGAACTCGCCGCGCGCCTCGTACAGGCCCACGCGTGCACGCGCCACCACGCGCATGCCGTCGGCGGGCTTGAAGCGCAGATAGGTGCTCTTGGGCTTGAACATGGCGCAGCGTATCTGCGCCTGCGCATCCTTCAGGCTGAAGTACAGATGTCCCGAGGCCGGACGCGAGAAATTGGAAATTTCCCCTTCGATCCAGAGCAATGGAAAATTCTGTTCGAGCAACTCGCGCGCGAGGCGTACCAGTGCACTCGGCGAGAATATTTCCCGTCCCGCGGTGTAAGCGGCCTGCGTCTGGGTCATGCGGAATCGATGCGGGAGTGAAGGTCGGTCAGATTACTCTGCGGCGATTGTCCTTGCCAGCGCCGCGATAGGCTGACTAGGGTGGCGGTCGTTGCCGACGCACACGCCAATAGCGCAGCAGCAGACCCGCGCCGATCCACAGCGCAATGGCCGCCAGCGGCACGGCGATCAGACGCGGCCAGAGCATGGCCAAGGTGGCGATCAATACAAGAAGTGTGGCCGCGATGGGCAGCACGCTGGCCTCGGCGCTACCGAGCGCGCGCCGATCGCTGATCGCCGCACCGACGGTATTGACCAGGCGCAAAGTGCCAGCGGCTGCGCGACTGGAGCTGCCACTACCACGTGAGTGCCGCGGCGCCGGAGTGTCGCGGACAATTCGCCTGCGTGCCGACAGCACGATTTGCGTCGCATTGGCTAGATCGGTTTCGTACTGCGCTGCCAGTTTTTGCGCAAAATCCACATTTTCAACGGCCACGTCGATCTCGCAATTTGCCATCCAGCTCGACATATTCAGATTGCTCGATCCCACGCGGGCCCAGCGTCCGTCGGCGACTGCGGTTTTTGCATGCAGCATGCTGCCGTTCCACTCGTATACTTTTATTCCGGCTTCGAGCAGCGGCCGGTAGCCGACGTGCGACAGGCGCGCAACGAGTTTGAGGTTGCTCGTTCCCGGCACCAGCAAGCGCACGTCGACGCCATCATGCGCGGCGGCGATCAGCGCCTGCACATAGGGCGCGACCCCGACGAAATACGCATCGGTAAGCCACAACGTCTTGCTTGCCATTGCGGCAATGAGTTGGTCGGTGCGGAACAGGCTGGCGCGACGGGGCCGGGTGGCGACTACGCGTAGATCGATGTTTCCCGCTGGTGGCGGAATCTTGCCGATCAGATCAGCATCGAGTGCAAGCCCAAGTTGCAACCAGGTATCGGCAAAGGCCTCGACGATGTCGGCGACAGCCGGGCCGCGGATCGCGACACCGGTATCGCGCCACGGCTCGATACCCGCATGAGCGTCACCCAGCCATTTGGCAGCGATACAAATGCCTGAGATAAAACCCGTCGCACCGTCGACCACAAGCAGTTTGCGATGATCGCGACTGAGCCAGCCGAGCGGGCTGTCGAAGCGTGGCGGATTGTATGCGCGCACCTGGCCAGCGGATTCGAGTAGCGGTTTCCAGAATGCCTTCTTCGAGTTGCCGAGACAGCCGAGCCAGTCGTGGATCACGCACACGTGCACGCCGGCTTGTGCGCGTTCGGCCAGAGCAGCGAGGAATTCGTGGCCCACCGCGTCGTCGCAGACAATGTAATTTTCCAATAATATACTTGCGCGCGCGGCGCGAATTGCTGCCAGCCATGCGTCGAAGTTGGGCCGCGCGTCGATCAGAAGTTCGACCGCATTGCCGCCAATCAGCGGCGTGCCGCCGGCGCGGCTGAGCGCCTGTTCGGCCAGGCGCAGAGCGGGTGGAGACAACGGCGGTGCGGAACTCATGTACGGGAGTTTAGCCGAGAGCGAGAAGGCTAAGGTGTAGTAAATTGGTCCAGAGCGCGTGCGGCTTCCGTTTGTACCTTTGCGCGCACCATGGGCGTCCAGCCGAGCAACCATCCGGCTGGTCCCAGTGCCTGCCGCGACCAGCGCCAGAAATCGAAGTCGTCGGTATGCTCGACGATCAGGTCATCGGCAAAACGAAAGTTCGCGTGGATGATGTTGTGCACCGGCCGGCCGGTGGACTTGAACGTGTACCACGCCTGCCAGTCTGCGCTGCCGCGATCGACGTCGACGGACACGTTCGCAAATTCCACGCGCAGGTCCGCGCCGCGCGAACATAACATTGCCCACATTTTCCCGATACGTTCGCCCTCCAGTTCGAATACCGGATCGCGGAATTTTGCGTTGACGTGGTAACAGGCGGCCATCGCCGCACCATCGCGTTGCTGGAAAGCGCGGTAGAAGCGTTCAATCAGGGCTCGGTTGTTCTCTGCAAGCATGTTTTCGCAACCTAATGACAGTGATCAACGGCGATATGTCCTTCAATGCGCGAGCCGTCGGCAGTTGTGCATTGTAGTTCGATGTGGCCAGTGAATTCGCGTACTTCGTTGACGCGCCAGGCGGTTGGTTGCACGTCGAGATCGAGCCGGGTGCAGTCGCTGCGATGCAGCACCTCGACATGCTGTGATTCCCCGGCGCCGGACTTCCAGCGCACTGCAGGGCCGGCAATTGGATCGAGCAGGACGCGCAACTGACCTGCGTCCTTCGACGACAGAAAATCGAAACCGACAAAATATTCCAGATCGCCCGATGCGCAATGATCTGGTGTCCAGCGCAATTCGTTCCCGTCGGCCTTATGCACGATGAGGCTACCGGAAACCGTCGGGTGCATGATTTGCCCGATTTGTCCCAGGACACACGCCGAGAGAAGTAGCGGCAGCGAAGTCAGTGCGAGGCGTTTCATGGTGGTTTCACAGTTAGTTTGACGTTGTCAGTCGTCGCATCATCGCCATGATCGTGCAGCTGTGCATCGAACCAGCGATGAATCGCCGCAACTATTTCCGGCGAACGGCTGCGGTAGAGGATTTCTGCGCCATCGGGAAGTTCCTTGTAGGTGGCGCTCAATTCATCTGCCTTGGCGGCTTTCATTTCTGCAAGTCCAGGCATGTCCGCGCCGTGGATATGCATCGGCTGGCTGAAGTCGCGCGCAGTGAACGCCTGCGCAATATCCTGCATATGCGAGCGGATCATCGCCAATGGTTCCGGCGCGTCGCCACGCACGCGCACTCCCTGCACGCCGCCGGACTCGGTTTTGTCGAAAACGTGAACCGTCTTATCCAGCGCGAACGGCATCACGTCTGCGCCTTTCTGTCGCACCTCGTCCTGGCGCGTGCTGGGTGGCGCGGGGCTTGTGTGGCCTGCGACAGGCAATCGCTGCTTGCAACCAGGAGCAGTACGGTGCAGATCAGGCGCAGATGCATGGCTTATCTCACATGTGATTGTGCGAAGCGTTCGGGTCTTTCTACTCGCCGCCCGGTGGTCCGTAAAACACGACCCAGGTGGTGAAACCAGGCGTGAAATTCTCGAAACGATGTTCGCTGCCGGCTCCGACGAGTAGCGCATCGCCGGCAGCGAAACGCGAGCGTTCACCAGCGACGACAAAATCGCCGGAACCGGATAGTACAAAGTATACTTCATCGCGATCGTGCGGCGTTTGTGGATCATGACTGGTCGGCGCATAGAGTTCGACTACGAGCGTGCCGTGCGAGAAAGCCTCGATAAAGCGTTCGCCGCCG
>JANXVS010000478.1 GCA_025351555.1 Pseudomonadota bacterium
CTGAGCGCGGTACGATCTGGCGCGCTACCCACCGAATCCGTCGCCGAAGATACGGTCGTCCTCACCGGTGATCGAGAACGCGAGGTTATATTGCGTACCACCGCCGACAATATCCGTGCCGATGCGCAGCCAGTTCGGAGCCAGGCTGGCATTGCGAATCCAGGCCTGCAGGTCGACCGTGAGCGGCGTGCCGGGTGAAACGATCGGTTTTGGTGCCGAGAGCCAATAGAAATTTCCGCTGCCAAGCCTGACTTGTGGCACAAAAAAATAGTGGCCGGCCGGCACCACGATTGGCACAGGAAACGTGACGCTGAAATTGCCCTCCTCACCGGACACAGGCCCTTCGCCGCCGGTGGTCTGGTTCGGCTGCGGATTAATGCCATTGAGGACCGAATTGGCGGCCTGAAAATTGGTACTCGACACACTGAATGTGAAATTGAGCGAGCTGTTGGCGTTGTCGCGCAACGCAAAAGCGACATCCGATGGCGAATTGACACGCGTGGGCACCGCCCCGGAAGGAGGGTTCACCGCGTCGAACGGAAACACCCGATAGATTTCAATGACCACTCCCGTGATGCTACCGACGGGCGCTCCACTGGGCAGCAACCCGGTAAACGTTGCACTGTGAATGGTTGTCTGAAGTGGCAGCACGAAATCGTCCGCGGCCTCGATTTCGAGGATGCCGGACGACGGCGGTCTGGATGCAGCAGCGAACACGCCGTTTGGGTTTCCGGTGCTGAAAAAAAACGGCGCTGCCCGCGCAGAGCCACACATCGCCGCCAAGAGTCCTATCCAGATCCAGCGCTGTTTCATTGGGTGACCTCGGAGCAACGCACGTACGCCCAGTCTACACTCGCATCGGCGCCCGAGGCGTTTTTCCGAACGTACATACAATCGCGAAAACGGGCCGCGACATGAGCCTTCACCGTGGGCTACCCCCGCAATCGGCACGCCGCCGTACGGTCGGCTTGAGCCCACCGGATTTCGGAAGCCGGTTCATGCCACCGCCTTGCGCAATCCGTCCCAATCAATCTTCTTCATCTTCAACATGGCCTCCATGTCCTTGCGTGCTTTCTCGGCATCCGGATCGCTCAACAGTGGTGTCCTCTATGGCGGTCAGAGCGCGTTACCTATCCGCCCTGTATCATCAGCAGCTTATTTCACGCAGAGCAACTCCATGACCGTTTCCCTGTATGCCGGCTCGATCCCGGTCTTCAAGCAAATGCTCGCCGGCCTTGATGATGTTCTCGGCAAAGCGCAAGCGCACGCCGCCGAGAAAAAGATCGAGCCGAGTGCGCTGACTCAGGCGCGCTTGTTCCCGGACATGTTTCCGCTGAGCAAGCAGGTACAGATCGCCTGCGATTTCGCGCGCGGCGTCAGCGCGCGCTTGGCTGGCGTCGAGGTGCCGGTGTACGAGGACAAGGAACAGAGCTTCGACGAGTTGCGCGCATTGATTGCAAAGACGCTCGCGTTTGTCGCCGGCTTCGATGCGTCGCGCTTCGACGGCAGCGTGCAGCGTGAAATCGTGCTGCGTCCCGGCACGCCGAAAGAAAAGCGCCTCAGCGGAGACAGGTACTTGTTGAATTACGGATTGCCGCAGTTTTTCTTTCACGTGACCACCGCGTACGCGCTGCTGCGTCACAATGGCGTCGAGATCGGCAAGCGCGATTACATGGGCGCTTACTGATACGCCATCGCGCGGCGCTTGAATCCCTGGCTTGTGAATTTCTAGCGTGTGAATTCCTAAGTTGTGAATCCTAGCTTGCATCCGGCTTGCGCATGGCACTCTCGGCGCGACGCAACCACGTCTGCGCGGTCTGCGGCTTGACGAACAGCACCGAAATATCCGGATGCGCGCACTTGATCGCGTCCTCGACCCGGTTGATGCAGATCTCGATATCGCCAGTGGTCAAGGCGTCCTCGAATTCGGTGCTCAGTGCGGCAACGATTTGCCGCGGACCCATTTGCACGGTAATGACGCCGTTGGCCGCGCGGATCGCCGGGTCAGCGCAGGCAATTTTGAGGATCGACTCGCGCACGCGCGGGTGTGCGGATTCGCCGATCAACAGCGCCTTGGTCTCGCGCGCCAGCAGCAGCGACGACACCGCGAGCACGCCGCCGATGCCGATCGACGCGATGCCGTCGAGTTGCGGCATCGCCAGCGCGTGCGCGCCGGCAATGCCCGCCAACGCGATCACCAGACCGATGAGCGCGGCTGTGTCCTCGAATAGTACGGTGAATACGCTCGGATCTTTGCTGCTGCGAAATGCCTCGAAATAGCCCTGACTGCCCTTGGTCTTGCGGAATGCCTTTAAGGTGAACCACCACGAGCCGCCCTCGAACACGAAGGACGCCGCCAGCACGATATAGTTGATCAAGGGGGCTCGCATCGGCTGCGGGTCGAGCAGGTGGGACACGCCCTCATAGACGGCCGCGCCAGCTCCCAGCGCGAGTACGAGCAGCGAAACGATGAAACTCCAGAAGTACAGTTCGCGGCCATAGCCGAACGGATGGGAGACATCGGCGACCTTTCCGGCGCGCTTCATGCCGTACAGCAGCAGTACTTCGTTGACCGTATCAACCAGCGAGTGGATGCCCTCGCTGAGCATCGCCGAGCTTCCGGTGAGCACGGCCGCGGTGAACTTGGTCACGGCGATCGCCAGGTTTGCCGCGAACGCGACAACCACGACTTTGCTCGCCATTGGCTTTGATCGCATAAGTCATGCTTCCAGGGGCCACCACTACCGTCGATTGTGCCACCGCCAAGACGTCAAATGACGCAGCAGACTGGATTGATACGTGACTGAATCAATCGAATCGGGCCTATTGATTCCTGATTCAATCGCAAATAACGGCGCGGAAACAGCGAATCGGCGATAATGCCGGCCCTTTTTCTCCCACGATCCGTGATTTGATGAAAACCCCAAAGGGCCTGCTGCCGCTCGTCGACGACGGCGTGATCGACGAAGTGCTGCGACCGCTCAAGAGCGGCAAGGAAGCATCGGTCTACGTCGTTCGCGCTGGCGATGAGGTGCTGTGCGCCAAAGTGTACAAGGACATGGCACAGCGCAGTTTCCAGGCGCGCGTGCAGTATCAGGAAGGCCGCAAGTTCCGTGGCAGTCGCCAGGCGCGCGCGATCGGCAAGGCCACCAAGTTTGGCCGTCGCGAACAGGAAACCGAGTGGAAGAACACTGAAGTCGACGCGCTCTATCGTCTGGCCGCGGCCGGCGTGCGCGTGCCGCGACCGCGCGGCTATTTCCACGGCGTGCTGCTGATGGAACTGGTCACGGATGAACACCACCACAGCGCGCCGCGTCTGGGCGAGGTGGTGTTGACGCCTGAACTGGCGCGCACATTTCATGTGGAGTTGATGCGCGATGTCGTGCGCATGCTGTGCCTGGGACTGATCCATGGCGATCTGTCCGAATACAACGTGCTGGTCGCGCAGAGCGGCCCGGTGATCATCGATTTTCCACAGGTGGTCAGTGCTGCCGGCAACAACGCCGCACGCGCGATGCTGTTGCGCGACGTGCACAACCTGCGCGACAGCCTCGCACGCTTCGCGCCCGAGCTTGGTACAACGCACTTCGGTGAACAGATGTGGGCGCTGTATGAGAAGAGCGAACTGCAGCCGGATTCCCAACTGACCGGTAAGTTCGTCTTCGACGAGCGCAGTGCGGACGTGGGCGCGATCATGATGTCCATTGAGGAAGCGCGAAAGGAAGCGATTATCCGCCAGCAGGGGCGCGAGGAAGCGGC
>JANXVS010000282.1 GCA_025351555.1 Pseudomonadota bacterium
CGGCCCGACGTCGCCATCGCCGAGCGTCAGGCCGCTGCAGCCAATGCGCAGATCGGCGTGGCCGAGGCGGCGTTTTTTCCAAACCTGACTTTGTCGGCGACCGGCGGTTACCAGAGCTCCTCGTTTTCCAAATGGCTGACGGCACCGAGCCGGTTCTGGTCGCTCGGACCGCAGCTTGCCGAAACCTTGTTCGACGGCGGCGCGCGCCGTGCGCAGACCGCGCAGACGCGTGCGGCGTACGATGCGGCCGTCGCCAACTATCGCGAAGTCGCGCTCGCGGCATTCCAGAACGTGGAAGACAATATGGCTGCGCTGCGCATTCTGGAAAGCGAGGCAGCGGCGCAGGCCGAAGCCGTCAGGGCAGCGGAAGAGTCGTTGAAGATCGCGACGAACCAGTATCGCGCGGGCACGGTGAGCTATCTCACGGTGATTACCGCGCAGGCAACCGCTTACTCAAACGAGCGCAACGCGATCAGCATTCTCGGCACGCGACTGACCGACAGTGTGGCCTTGGTCAGGGCCCTCGGCGGCGGCTGGAACGACGCAGACCTGCCGACAGCCGACCAAACCGGACATCTTGGAAAAAATTCGCCCGCTGATAGCCACCCACACAGATAGCGCCGCCGCCAACGAAGGCGGCGACGTGCTTTCAATGCAGGTTGACGATTACGCAGCTTTGGCTTGTTTCAGGCCACGCATCTCGTTGTGATCGCGCGCCACTTCCGGCATGTAGCGCTCCGCGATCGTGCGCACACCCTGATCGTCGGATTTGGATTGCGCATCCTGAAACGCCTTCAGGATGCGATCCTCAAATTCTTCGAGTTGGGCAATGTAGGTATAGTCCTTGTCGGTACTGAGCTTCGTCGCGACTTCAGCGTAGGCCATGCGCAAGGCGCCGGCAAAACTTCCGCCCTCGGCTGGCTTGGCGCCGTTGGCGACGACCGCAGTGCGCAAATCGTCGGCGATCGCACCCTTGGTGCGAGCCATCCGGGAAAATAATGCCTTCAGGTCAGTACGCTTCACGTGGCCAACGGCTTCTTCATAAAACTTCTTGCCATCGTTGAGTACTTCGATCAGGTCGTTCAGGGTGGTGGTATCCATGTTCATGGTTTATTCCTCATTTGTGGGTCATTGACGCGTTGCCCCAACAGGTAGGGTTCCAAGTTTCGTGCCATTCAATTGACGTGATGAGCACAGGGATTTCGCGGCTCCACGGCGGTGGTGGACTGCGATCTGCATGCATTGTTGGTTGCGCGCAGGGTATTCTGCACTTCAAGCCGATTGTGCGGTGGGCGCACGACCGCCGAAAATAAGCGAATTCCCATGACGCTGGTCGATGCCCGGCCTGAACCGATGCGCAAGCGCCACGAATCTTCTCGACCTCGATCGACCCCGCTGACTCCGCAACTTGCCGCGCTATTGCCGCTGCTTGATGAGACGATGCTGCGCGACCGGCGATCATTGCATCAGGGCCTGCAGCGTGTTGGCGATGATGCCGATGCATTGGCTGCATGGCGGCAACGCCTGGATGCAGCACGCGCACGTTACGCCGCACGCGCGGCGCGCGTTCCCGAGATCCGGATTGACGAGACGCTGCCGATTGCGACGCGGGCCGACGAGATTGTGCGCATGATAGTCGCGCATCAGGTGATCGTGCTGGCCGGCGAGACCGGTTCCGGAAAAAGTACACAATTGCCAAAATTGTGCCTGGCCGCCGGCCGTGGCATCACCGGCCTGATCGGCTGCACCCAGCCGCGGCGTGTGGCGGCGCGCAGTGTTGCGCGGCGTGTCGCCAGCGAGTTGGGTAGCGAAGTCGGCGCCCTGATCGGCTACCAGGTGCGCTTCGCTGAGCAGGTGTCGCCGCAATCGCTGGTCAAGTTCATGACCGACGGCATCCTGCTCGCTGAGACGCAATCTGATCCCTGGCTCAATGCTTACGACACGATCATCCTCGACGAAGCGCACGAGCGTAGCCTGAATATCGATTTCCTGCTCGGCTACCTCAAGCGCCTGCTGGCGCGCCGAAGCGATTTGAAGTTGATCGTCACCTCGGCGACAATCGACACGAAAATATTCTCTCAGCATTTCCATGATGCTCCCATCATCGAAGTCGAGGGGCGCAGTTATCCGGTACAGGTGCGCTGGCGGCCGCCCGGCGAGCGCGAGGATGCGAGCACGGTCGAGCAGATTGTCGCTGCAGTCGACGAGATCACTGCCGAAGACGCACGCGGCGATGCGCTGATCTTCCTGCCGGGCGAGCGTGAAATCCGCGATGCACATCTGGCGCTGGCGCGACGCAAATATCGTGCGACCGAAATCCTGCCGCTGTATGCGCGCCTGTCGGCGGCGGAACAGGACCGCGTATTCCGACCTGGTTCGCAGCGACGCATCGTGCTGGCGACGAATGTGGCGGAAACCTCGCTGACCGTGCCGCGTATCCGCTACGTGATCGACACCGGTACAGCTCGGGTCAAGCG
>JANXVS010000292.1 GCA_025351555.1 Pseudomonadota bacterium
CGCGTCTGCGCGCGTTCGACCGCGTGCTGTTCCAGCATATCGGCTTCGCGATTTCCAACGCCGCGCGCAGCTTCGTGCTCGGCATCACCCACGCACGCATCGGCGCGGTACCCGGCGACAAGTATACAAAGCGCTACTATCGAAAATTGAACCGCTACGCCGCCGCGCTGGCCCTGGTCGCCGACACCTCGATGCTCACGCTCGGCGGCAAGCTCAAGTTCAAGGAAAAGATTTCCGCGCGTCTGGGCGATGTGCTGTCCAACCTCTACATCGCCAGCGCCATGCTCAAGCGCTACGAGGATCAAGGTCGCCCAGCCGCGGATCAACCGCTGCTGGCCTGGGCTTTCCATGACTGCGCATTCCGCATGCAGAACGCGCTCGATGGCGTGTTGCGGAATTTCCCGATCCGCCCGGTCACTTGGTTCCTGCGGGTGCTGGTGTTTCCGCTCGGCCGGCGCGAAACACCGCCGTCCGATCGCCTCGGCCACCGCGTCGCCGCGATCCTGTGCGCGCCCGGCGAGGCGCGCGATCGCCTCGGCGAATGGGCCTTCCTGACACCGAGCGCGAACAACCCGGTCGGACGCATGAATGCGCTGCTGCCCGACGTGATCGCGGCCGAACCGGTCGAGCGCAAGTTCCAGAAGGCGCTACGCGGCGATGCCATCATGGCGCACGACTACGCCGGGCAACTCGCCGCGGCCGAAGCCCAGGGCACGATCAGCAGCGAGGAACGCAAGCTGCTCGAACGCGTGCGCGCAGCGACGTTCGAGTTCATCAGCGTGGATGATTTTGATTCGCGCGAACTTGAAGCGGCGGTAAAACACGGCAAGCCGGCACTACGCTCGGTCGCCTGATCGAGCCATGCGGCAGCTTCAGGTGCGTGGCGCGTGCGGCTCAAGTCCGCGCACCACGCGCCAGCCAAGCCAACCGGACGTGGCTCCCGCCAGCGCGCACACCAGCGCAAATCCGGGTAGCGCGACGCCGAGCGCGCGCAAGGCATTGAAACCGTTGGTGACGACGACATCGCCGAACCGCCACACGGCAGTATCGATGAAGTCCTTGCCCTTGTAGCGTATCTCCGCGTCGACGCGTGTGTAGAGACTGTCAACCGCAGGCTTGAGCACGCCGTAGGCGCTCGCTCGACTGACCACGGCAACGGCCGCGATCCACGGCGCGCCGACCACGATCAGGCCGATCACAATCAGCACCTTGAGCAAGCCATCCAGCGCGATCGAGTATTGCGGTCCGAAGCGGATCATCAGTTCGCGCGCCAACGTCACCTGCAGCAGGATCTGCAGCAGATTGCTGCCGAAGTCGATGCTCGATGCAAATTCGACGCGTGCCTCGGTCGTCGGATAGGTCACGTGACTGTAGTCGGCCAGCAGCGCGTTGATCACCGTGCCGAAGCAATCGCCAAGCACCATCAGCGCCGCCATCTGGCGCAGGAACGGCGAACGCACGGTGCGGATCGCACCGGCGATGATGCTGCCGCCGATCACGCGCTGGTTGCGATCGATATCACCAACCACCGGATGCCGGTGCGACCAACGCAGGAGCCAGAAGACGCAGACAATTGACAGGGCCAGCAGTGCAGCCGATATTACCAGCAGACCCGGGACGCCGACCAGATGCACAAAGCGGTTCGTCAGCGCTGCGCCGAGGATGGCGCCGAGTGTGCCGCCGAGCGCGATCACCGGAAACAGGCGGTGGGACTGGCTGGCATCGAACAGATCGGCCATGAAACTCCAGAACACGGCGACCACGAACAGGTTGAATACGCTGCCCCAGACGAAAAACAGCACGCCGAGCGTGCGCGCACCAATCGCATCCTGGATCTGGAACAGCGGCACGAAGGCAAGCGTGATCAGCGCACAGAACGCATATACCACCGGCACGAAATGGCGGCGGTGATAGCGTGCGACCAACGCACCGTACAGCGGCGTCAGCGCCAGCATGACGACGAATACGACGCCGTAGAAAAAAGGCAGTTCGCTCGAGCCGACCGCAGCGGAGAGCTGGTCGCGCACCGGGCGGATCACGTAGTACGCCGCCAATACGCAGAAGAAATACACGAACGCCACGATCACCGCGGGCCATTCGTGACGCTGGATCGAGGCGCGCCGATTTGAATCAGGCTGAAACACCAATGAATATCCGGTACCGATGGCGCGCGTAGCCTAGCATGGCGCGCCACTGCAGTCGGACGTAAGCACAGGCATAATTGGCCCATGCCGACCCTCAGCGCACTCCACATCTACCCGCTCAAATCCTGCGCGCCACTGACGCTCGACACGGCCAGCGTCGAAGCGCGCGGCCTGACCAACGACCGTCGCTGGATGGTGGTCGATGCCAACGGCAAGTTCGTCACTGGACGTGAGCAGTCTCGACTGACCTTGATTCGTGCGCGGCCTGACGGCACCGCGCTTTTGCTCGAAGCACCTGGCATGCCGAGCTTGCGCGTCGCGCCTCCGGCTGCCGACGATGAGCGCGTGGACACAGCCGTATGGGGCGCTGCCATTGCACCGCTGCTGGCCGCCGACCTTGCGCATGCCTGGCTCAGCCGTTTCCTCGGCTTCCCCTGTCGCCTGGTGTACATGGACGAAAACTGCACGCGTTTGGTCAAGGCGAAATACGACGGCAAGCACGGTGAGGACGACGATCAAGTCAGCTTCGCCGACGCCTTTCCGCTGCTGCTGATCTCGCAGGCAGCGCTGGATCAGCTCAACGCGAAACTCGCGGCACCCGTGCCGATGCTGCGCTTCCGCCCCAACCTCGTCGTTGCAGGCACCGAAGCGCACGCCGAAGACGGCTGGAAACGTATCCGCATCGGCGCAGTCGAGTTCGACGTGGTCAAGCCAGACGTGCGCTGCGTGTTCACCACGGTCGATTTCGAGCGTGGCGAGCGCGATCCAAGCGGTGAACCCTTGCGCACGCTGATAACCTACCGGCGCACACCAGAAGGCGTCACCTTCGGGCAATACCTGATCCCGCGCGGCACCGGCACGCTGCGCGTCGGTGATGGCGTTCAGATCCTGGCCTGATGCTGCATTGCGATGGAGCATGTGCTCTAGCACAGCGCCGTAGCCTCCCGCGATTGCATTGAATCGTCACAGACAGCCATGACATACGACTACCTTATCGTCGGCGCCGGCTCGGCCGGCTGCGTGCTGGCGAACCGGCTCAGCGAAAATCCGAACAACCGCGTGTTGCTGCTCGAAGCCGGCCCGCGCGACTGGCATCCGTTCATCCACATGCCGGCCGGCATCGCCAAGATGGTCAACAACAAAGGCATCAATTGGGATTATTCCACTGAGCCAGAAGCGCACCTCGACAACCGCCGTCTGTGGTGGCCGCGCGGGCGCGTGCTCGGCGGCTCGAGCTCGATCAATGCGATGTGCTATATCCGTGGCGACGCACGCGATTACGACGAGTGGGCGCAGCTTGCCGGCGACGCGCGCTGGAGCTGGCAAAACGTGCTGCCGTATTTCAAGCGCTCCGAAGGCAACACGCGCGGCGCCGATGCATTGCACGGCGCGGATGGACCGCTGGCGGTGCAGGATTTGCGCTGCCACAATCCTTTATCGCAAGCCTTCGTCGATGCGGCGCTGGCCTGCGGCCATCCCGCCAACCGCGATTTCAACGGCGCGCAGCAGGAGGGCTTCGGCCTTTATCAAGTGACGCAAAAGAACGGTGCCCGCTGTTCGACCGCGGCCGGTTACCTGCGCGCCGCACGCGGCCGCGCAAACCTGCGCGTTGTCACGCGCGCAGTGACCCAGCGTGTGCTGCTTGACGGCCCTCGCGCAATCGGCGTGGACTACCGTCATCATGGGCGTCTGACCCGTGCCGAAGGGCGCGAGGTAATTCTGTGCGGCGGCGTGATCAATTCGCCGCAGTTGCTGATGCTATCGGGCATCGGG
>JANXVS010000308.1 GCA_025351555.1 Pseudomonadota bacterium
ACCGATGCATTTCGGACCGATCCGCTCGATCGCCCTAATCAATTGATCTTGTTCGACGATTAACCGGACAGTAGTGAGTCGATATCAACAAGGTACAGCTAGCTTTTTCGCCGCCCAAAGAAGTGATTTGTCACTACTGTAAAAAGACTTATGCAGTGAAAGATCTGCTGACACCTCACGCCTTGTTGTTTCCTAGTGAGGTGTGACTTCAAGGACGGCGCTCATGGAGTTCAGACCTCCAGCGATGCCAGATCCCCCTTCGTCTCCAGCCATTCCTTGCGATCGGCAGCGCGTTTTTTCGACAGCAGCATATCCATCAACTTGTGGGTGCCGTCGTCGCCGAGGTCGGCATCGCCGACGGTCAGCTGCACCAGGCGGCGCGTGTCGGGGTGGATCGTGGATTCGCGCAGCTGCGAGGGATTCATCTCGCCCAGGCCCTTGAAGCGGGTGACGTTGACGGCGCCCTTGATCTTCTCGCGCTCGATTTTCTGCAGAGTGGCGTCGCGCTCGGCTTCGTCCAGGCAATAGAACACAGTCTTGCCGGCATCGACGCGGAACAGCGGCGGCATGGCGACGAAGACGTGACCTTCGCGCACGAGCTTCGGGAAATGTTTCAGGAACAGCGCCGACAGCAAGGTGGCGATATGCAGTCCGTCTGAATCGGCGTCGGCCAGGACCACGACCTTGCCGTAGCGCAAGCCAGAGATGTCGTCGCGGCCGGGATCGCAGCCGATGGCGACAGCCAGATCGTGCACTTCCTGCGAGGCGAGCACACTGCCGGATTCGACTTCCCAGGTGTTGAGGATCTTGCCGCGCAAGGGCAGGATCGCCTGGAAATCCTTGTCGCGCGCCTGGCGTGCCGAGCCGCCGGCGGAATCGCCTTCGACCAGAAACAATTCCGTGCGCGAAAGATCGCTGGACGCGCAATCGGCGAGCTTGCCGGGCAGGGCAGGGCCTTGGGTGATCTTCTTGCGCACGATCTGTTTTTCGGCCTTGAGCCGCAAGGTCGCGCGCTCGATCGCGAGCTGCGCGATGCGTTCGCCGAGTTCCACGTGCTGATTCAGGAACAACGAAAATCCGTCGTGCGCCGCATTTTCCACAAATCCCGCCGCATCGCGCGAGGACAGGCGCTCCTTGGTCTGGCCGGAGAACTGCGGATCGGAGAGTTTCAGCGACAGAACGAAACTCAGGCGATCCCACACGTCTTCCGGCGCGAGCTTGACGCCACGCGGCAGCAGGTTGCGCAGTTCGCAAAAATCGCGCAGCGCCTCGGTCAGTCCCGAGCGCAGGCCGTTCACATGCGTGCCGCCCTGCGCAGTGGGAATCAGGTTGACGTAACTTTCCTGGGTCAGTTCGCCCTCGGGCAACCAGGCCAGCGCAAAATCGACCGCGCCGGTGTCGCGCTTGAGTGAACCCAGATATAGATCGCGTGGCAGATACTCGGTATCGCCAAGCATCGAGCGCAGATAGTCCTGCAGGCCATCTTCGTAATACCACTCGTCTTTTTCGCCGGTCGCGGCATCGGTCAGACGTACGGTGAGGCCCGCGCACAGCACGGCCTTGGCGCGTAGAACATGCTTGAGCTTCGGTAACGATATCTTTGAAGTATCGAAGTATTTTGCTTCGGGCCAGAAGCGCAGCGTGGTGCCGGTCTGCTTCTTCGGCACGCTGCCGATCACGGCGAGGTCGGTCGCGCGATCGCCATGTTTGAAATCCATGCGATGGATCTGGCCATCGCGGCGAATCGTCACTTCGACCTTGCTCGACAAGGCATTGACCACCGACACGCCGACGCCGTGCAGGCCGCCGGAAAAAGTATAGTTCTTGTTCGAAAACTTGCCGCCCGCGTGCAGGCGCGTGAGGATCAGCTCGACGCCGGGAATGCCTTCCTCCGGATGGATATCCACCGGCATGCCGCGGCCGTCGTCGCTGACTTGGACCGAGCCATCGGGATACAGGATGACTTCGACCGTCTTTGCGTGTCCGGCGAGGGCCTCGTCGACCGAGTTATCGACGACTTCCTGCACCAGATGATTCGGCCGCGTGGTGTCGGTGTACATGCCGGGACGGCGTTTGACCGGCTCCAGGCCTGACAGGACTTCAATATCGGCGGCGTTGTATTTTGCGGTCATGCGCTCATGGTACGCGTGGAAGGTCGCGGATAGTCGGTGCTTGCAAAGGAAAACGCAAGGGCGCGCG
>JANXVS010000359.1 GCA_025351555.1 Pseudomonadota bacterium
ATTGCGGATCTGCTCGCGGAACAGCGGCACCACGCTGCCGGCGGAATCAAGCACATTGCCAAAGCGCACGGTAATAAAGCGTGTTGTGGATTTTGCAGCAAAATTCTGGCAGAAGATTTCCGCGGCGCGCTTGCACGCACCCATCACGCTGGTCGGGTTCACGGCCTTGTCGGTCGAGATCAGCACGAAACAGGCTGCGCCATGGCGATCCGCAGCCTGCGCCGCCGTTTGCGTGCCCAGCACGTTATTGCGGAATGCTTCGCGCACCTGGGTTTGCAGCAACGGCACGTGCTTGAACGCAGCGGCGTGAAATACGATCTGCGGCCGCGCCGAGGCAAACACGCGCTCGCATGTGGCTGGGTCGCCGCAATCGCCGAGTACAGCGTCGATCAGCAACTCGGGGAATTCTCTTTTCAGCTCCTGTGCAATTTTATACAAATTGTATTCTGACAATTCCAGGATCGTCAGCGACTCGACACCGAGCCGCGCGACCTGCCGGCACAATTCCGAACCGATCGAACCGCCGCCGCCAGTGACCAGCACGCGCTTGCCGGAAAGGCCAATCCGAATTGCGGTCCAGTCCAGTTGCACCGGATCACGCCCGAGCAAGTCCTCGATCGCGACTTCCTTGAGTTCGTTAAACGCCATCCGCCCGGAAACCACATCCTGCAGGCGCGGCACGGTGCGAAACGCGATGCCGGATTGCTCGCAGGCTTCCACCACGTGCTGCATCTGCGCATTGCTCGCCGACGGCATCGCGATCAGCAGCATTTCGGCCGCGACTTCGCCGGCCAGTTGCGGCAATTGTTGCAGCGTGCCGAGCACCGGCACGCCATGCACCTTGGCGCCGCGCAAGCTGGCGTTGTCGTCGAGAAAACCCAAGGGCCGATAGCGATTTTCGCGGAGCAGTTCGCGTACCAGCACCTCGCCCGCGCGTCCGGCGCCGAGCACAAGCACACGTTTGGCGGGCGCGCGTAAGCTCAAGTCGAAGCGGCTGTCTTTCCAATAGCGATACGCCAGACGCGGCGCACCCAGAAAAACCACCAGCAGCGCTGGATAAATCACCAGCACCGCGCGCGGCACGGTCGTCAGGCGGTTGTACAGAAACAGCGCGATGGCGATGGCGAACGCGCCGAGCAGGCCGGCGCGGACGATGTTCCACAGATCCGGCAGACTGGCAAAACGCCACAAGCCCTTGTACAGACCCGTCCACCACAACACCAAGCCCTGCGCGAGCAGCACCAGGCCGACCTCCGGAGTGAACCAGGTCAGTGCCGGCGGATTGGGTACCAGGCTATAGCGCAGCCAGTTGGTCGCCATCCAGGCGAGCCAGACCATCGCCAGGTCGTGCAGCACGACGGCCAAGCGAGGATGAATGGCGGCGATCAGGTTACGTGGTCGCATAGTCTCTTGCGCACTTTTGTACATTGCAGACAATAACGCTTTCCCACGAGCCAAGCACCGATTCCGAGCACGTAAACGCTGACGATAATGGCTGTTTCGTAACCATCCACGAATTCGAAAATCAGCAACGCTGGCGTTACCAACAGACCATTCCAGGCTGCGTAAAGCGCAACGACCTGAGCATGATTCGAATTTCCACGCGCAAGCCACTGATACAAATGCTCGCGATGCGCACTATACCAGCGCCGTCCACGCAGCATGCGTGATATGAGAGTACAGCTCGCATCAATGACAAACGCTGACACCAGGATCAGCGCTTCGCTAGGCACTAGCAAGCCAAAATCAAGCCCGATGCCGATGGCCGCGGCGATGAGAAATCCAAGCGCGCCGCTACCGACATCGCCCATGAACACGCGTGCGTGTGGAAAATTGAACGGCAGAAACCCGAGCGTCGCTGCGGCAAGCGCCCACATGGCGAACGTGTAAGTGGGCTGTGCGTAATGGTGACCCAGCAGTCCGAGCACGCAAAACACGAACAGGGCCTGCATGCCAAGCAGGCCGTTGATGCCATCCATGAAATTGTGCAGATTGATCGACCACGTTGCTGCCAACGCGAACAGGGCAACAACAGCGGCTCCATCGTGTCCGACCAGGCTGATCGCGAGCACCAGCGATGCCATCGCATGTGCAGCCAGGCGCGCAATCGCCGCCAACCCGAAGTGATCGTCCCACCAACCGACGGCGGCGACGATGATCAAGCCGAACAGAATTGCAGCGGCAGCCCCGGCAGGACCTGCATAGACAGCGAACAGTGGAATTGCAAAAAAGACCGCCGCGGCAATGACGATCCCGATGCCACCACCACGCGGGGTCGGCTCGGAGTGCGAGCGACGCTGCCCGGGCAGGTCAAGCAAATTGCTTCGTCGGGCGTAGCGGATGCTGAGCCAGGTGATCAAGGCCGACAAAGCAAAACTAGCGAGCAATGATGCCCACGCACGTGGATCTACGAAGTCGGTCATGCGATGTGCCCCGACTTTGAACCCGTGCAAGAACCGTAGCGAGCGAAGACAGTTTGCGTCCACACGGAGCGCAGGAACCGGAGTGTACTCAGATGTACATGAGGATTCCGAGCACCGTACGGACGCAAAATGTCGAGCGCAGTAGGTTCTTGCACGGGTTCACTCGCCCGCCACGCCGTGGATCGGTCTAACCGATCCCCAGGTCTTGCAGCTCGGGCATTGCCAATGATGCGCCTTGGCGCCGAAGCCGCATTTGCTGCAGCGATACATGGCCTGGCCTTCGAGCAGCTTGCGTGTGAGGTCTTGCAAAATCAGCAGGTTCTCGCGCGCTTCTCCACGTGAGGTGTCGAGCGTGGCGCCAATCAGAGTCATCA
>JANXVS010000383.1 GCA_025351555.1 Pseudomonadota bacterium
GACGGCGACGCGGTGATCTTCGGCGATGAATCCGAGCGCGTATCCCAGGAGCAGGGCATCGAGGCATTCCACCGCAACGAAGTGGAAAACGTGGACGAGCCTCTCTCTGGGGGGCCGTTTCGTGGATTTCTTGCCGCGCTGCATCGCTTGCAGGCGGCGTTTCCGGCGGGGGATGCTTCGCCGATCCGCACGGCGCTCGTCACCGCGCGCTCAGCGCCGGCGCACAAGCGCGTTATCCTGACCCTGCGCAGCTGGGGCGTGCGCCTGGACGAAGCGCTGTTTCTTGGCGGCCGCGACAAAGGCCCGTTCCTGCAGGCGTTTGGTGCCGACATTTTCTTCGACGACTCGCACGCGAATGTCGAATCCGCACGCCAGCACGTTGCCACCGGACATGTGCCGCACGGCGTGCGCAACCAAGGCAAGCGCGGCGCATGATGATCGCTGATTTCATCAGCGTGGAAGAGACGCCGGAGGTTCCCGACGTTGCCGAATCGCTGTTCCAGCGCAAGTACCAGCGGTCGGTGCCGGCGTTTCCGCATCATGTAGTCGCGTTTTATCGCACACAGGATTGTGCACAATCACCAGTGTGTTACGTCCACTTCACCGATTGCGGCGATATTCTGCTCGGCGGTGGCGCCTGTGTGGACGACCGCGTGCTGCGGCAGATGACGTTGCCACAACGCGACGCGGTGCGCGCGGCGGGCGGAATCTATCAGCATGCGTTGCAGTGGTCGGTGCGACATTTCGCCCCGCGCTTCGCCGCCATCTTCGGTTACTGTGGCGACGCGTTGGCCGAACGCATCGACCGTGCGGTAGGCTTTGAATCGACGCCGCACGAACATCTGCTGGTGTACTGGACACGCGATAGCGACGATCGCTGTCGCCGCCAGATGATCGCCAAAGCAAATTCATTCGCGCCGTTTTGAGCACGTGAACCTAATGAGCGATTTCCCCGATTTTCTGTATTTCAGTCTGATCGACAACGCCGCGGCGATTGCAGGTGAATTGTTCCAGCGCAAGTTCGGCCATCCGCTACCGGACTGGCCGCACGATCTGATGGCGTTTTTCCGCCGCGACGATGGCAGCCTGATGCCGCTGGCATACACCAAGTTCATGCCGCTGGGCAGCGTCATTCTCGTCGGCGGCTGCGCGACCGATGGCCGCGCGTTTGCGTCGATGAGTCCGTCGCAGGCTGAAGCGTTGTCGGCCAGTGGCGGCGCGATGAAGCATCTGCTGCGCTTCGGCTTCACCCGACTGGCTGATCGTTGCGATGCGTATTTCGGTTATTGCGGCGACGCGCGCGCATGGGAAGTGGATTTGTCGGCGGGTTTCGAGCCGACCGGCCACAACAAGTTGCTGGTGCACTGGCACAAGCCGTTGAACGAGCAGACTCGACGTGGGCTCATTGCGATGGCGCACGCGCTCGGGCCGTTTTGAGTATGCCGTCATCCCAGCGAAGGCTGGGATCCAGTTCTGACGTCAAATTGAGAGAAGAACTGGATGACCAGCTCCGCTGTTGTGAAGCGTTTCCCGCCTGCGCGGGAATGACGAGCAAAGACTTATTCAGATATAGATGCCGGTAGCGTTGCATAGAATCGTGCCCAATTCGTCCGGCGATTTCCAATGCCAGCCGCAGATGTAGCGCGGCAAGTTCCAGCGGTCGCTGTCAATCGTCACTGGCGTTGCGCCATCGCCGAACGCCGCGCGTATTCCGTGTGTATTTTCCACATGTGGAAAATACTCCAGGCGTAGATAATCGTTGACGTGGCTGTAGGGATAGCAGAACAGCGTCGTGTGCTGCGGCGCGATTACCGCATCGATATGGCGAGTCGCTGCGGCGATTTCAGCGTCGGCGCGCTCGCGATTGTCGACTGGATGAAACGACCCGCGCTGCATGCCGTCGATGCCGGGAAGCACAATCGCAGCGTGATTGTGATCCCAGCTGTGATTCTCGATCGCCATGCGACCGGAATCCAGCGCGGGGCGCCACCAGCGTTCGCTCATCCAGCCGCGCCCGACCAGGCAGTTGCGGTCGAGGTGCTCGCGCGCTTGCGGCGAGGCAATCACGAAGCTGGTCAGATGCAGATCGGGTTGTTTCCCTGCGCCGTGTTCGCTGGCGAAATCGGCCATGCAGTTGAACAAGCTGCGCTGTGGGCCGTGGGTCGGGTGGTCCAGATCGAACCAGTCGAAATCCGAGCCATCGTCGCAGGTCAGGGCGACGCAGCGAGTCAGGTCGCGGTTTGCAGTGCCAAGTAATTGATCGACCACCCAATGCACGGGTACAACGCGCAGACCCAAATCGTCGATCTGGCGCAGATCCGCGGCAAAGGCGACGTGATCATTGGTCGCGTAGTCGTTGCCGGCGATATTGACGGCGTGGTAGGCGAGGATGGGTACGCGCATGGTGACCTTGGGTGACGTGTCCACTAGAATACGCGGCCTTGCCGCCGAACCGCAAAATTGCTGGAGTTTCCCATGCCCGCCGTGCCGCTTAATCCTGCCGATCTTTACGATGTCCGTTCGCTGCTGACTGATGAAGAACGCATGGTGCAGGACACTGTCGCGCGCTTTACCGACGAACGCGTGCTGCCGATCATTGGCGACTGCTTCGACAAGGGCGTGTTCCCGATGGATCTGATCCCGGAGATGGCCGAACTCGGTCTGCTCGGTGCCACGCTGCCTGCCGAATACGGCTGCGCCGGAATGAACGCAGTCAGCTACGGCCTGATCTGTCAGGAACTGGAGCGCGGCGATTCCGGCATCCGCAGTTTCGCCTCGGTGCAATCCTCGCTGTGCATGTATCCGATCTACGCCTATGGCAGCGATGAGCAGCGCGCGCGCTGGCTGCCGCAGATGGCGGCCGGCAAAATCATCGGCTGTTTCGGCCTGACCGAGCCGCATGGCGGGTCGGATCCGGCGAACATGAAGACGAACGCCAAGCGCGATGGTGGCGACTGGGTCATCAATGGCGCCAAGATGTGGATCACGAACGGCAATCTGGCGCATATCGCGATTGTCTGGGCGCAGACGGTCGATGGTATACAAGGTTTTATTGTGGAAAAAGGTACGCCGGGCTTTGCGGCACAGGAAGTGCACAAGAAGATGAGCCTGCGTGCCTCGGTCACGTCGGCGTTGTTCTTCGACAACGTGCGTGTGCCGGATTCGAGTCGTCTGAATGTGAAAGGCTTGAAGGGCCCGCTCGGCTGCCTCACCCAGGCGCGCTACGGCATCACTTGGGGCCCGATCGGCGCCGCCATCGCCTGCTTTACCGAGGCCACCGAATACGCCAAGCAGCGTGTGCTGTTCGAACGCCCGATCGCGGCGACCCAGGCGGTGCAGTTGAAACTGGCCGACATGGCGCGACGGATCACGCTGGCGCAGTTGCTGTCGCTCCAGCTCGGCCGCCTGAAAGACGCCGGCAAGATGCAGCCAACCCAGGTATCGCTGGCCAAATGGAACAATGTGCGCATGGCCATCGACATCGCCCGCGAAGCGCGCGACATCCTCGGGGGCGCCGGGATCACCACCGAGCATTGCCCGATCCGGCATGCGTTGAATCTTGAATCGGTGATTACCTACGAAGGCACCGAGACGGTGCATCAGCTGGTGGTCGGACGCGAGGTCACGGGGATCAATGCGTTTTGATTGCTGATTGCTGAGCCAGGAGAAACGCATGCGCAATGAAGTAGTTGTGGTCGCCGCCGTCGTGCTCGCCGGGTTGATTGGCCTGATGTTTTTCCTCAAGACGAAAGATCATCGCTTGCCGCTTGAGCAGTCGACGACCGACCTGGATCGCGCGAGCAGCCTTATCCGCGAGGACTTTGCGAAAGCCTCCGGCAGCGTGAAAGTCGCCGTCGCGGAGTATTACGTCTCGCTTGGCAAGATGCCTCAGTCCAACGCTGAGGCCGGATTGCCAGCGCCGAACGAGTATCGCGGACAAACGCTGAAATCCGTGTCGGTGGCAGCCGATGGCATCGACTTTGTTTTCGACGCCAATTCGGGGTACGACAACGGTCGCATTCGCCTGGTCGCCGACCTGTCGCACGCAAATGCGATGGGTGTGCAATGGCGCTGCGAAACCAGCGACTATCCGCAGATTGCGCGCGTACTTTCCGCTTGCATCTACACGAACGCCACTATCGCTCAATGATCGCCACCGCCTCACGCGAGCCGCCGTGCATCGAAACAGCGCGCCTGATCCTGCGCCTGCCACGCGCCGAGGATTTCGATGCGTATGCGGCACTTCAGGCGGATCCGGAAGCCGCGCGCTTTATTGGCGGCCCGCTGTCGCGACCGGAAGCGTGGCGCAAGTTCCTGCAGATGCCGGGTGCGTGGGTGATCCAGGGCTACGCGATGTTCGCCGTGACCAACAAGGCGACCGGCGAGTGGCTTGGTCAGCTTGGGCCATGGCAGCCAGAAGGCTGGCCCGGCACCGAAGTCGGCTGGGCGTTCAAGCGTGCGGCCTGGGGCAAGGGCTATGCGACAGAGGCCGCGATCGCGGCGATCGACTGGGCGTTCGAAACGCTTGGATGGACCGAGGTGATTCATTCGATTGTCGCCGACAACGCCGCCTCGCAGGCATTGGCGCGGCGGCTTGGCTCGCGCATCTTGCGTCAAGCCAACTTGCCGGCACCTTATCAGGATATCATCGTTGACGTCTGGGGCCAGTCGCGCGAGGAATGGCTAGCGCGGCGACGTGGGGTAGCAGCATGATCACGATCCACGGCTATTCGCCATCGGGCAACTGCCACAAGCTGCGCATGCTGCTGGGGCACCTCGGCCGCGAGCATCGATGGATTGAGACTGACAGCGCACATGGCGCCACGCGCACGCCGGAATATCTGGCGAAAAATCCGAATGGCAAAGTGCCGATGCTCGAACTCGATGATGGTCGGGCGATGGTCGAATCGAATGCGATCCTGTGCTGGCTCGCCGACGGCACGCCGTATTTCGCCGGCGATGCCTGGCAGCGGGCGCAAACCCTGGCATGGATGTTCTTCGAGCAATACAGCCACGAGCCCTATGTCGCCGTGGCGCGCTTTATCTGTGGCTGGACGCCGGCCGATTCGCCGCGTCGCGCTGATCTGCCGAAGCTGCGCGAGCGCGGCTATCAGGCGCTGGCGGTCATGGAAAAGCATCTCGTCGCGAATCAATGGTTCAGCAGCATGGGTTATGGCATCGGCACGAAGCCGGGCTGCGCACGCACGCGTGCCAGCCAGGCGCGCACCGCGGGATA
Organism: Pseudomonadota bacterium; assembly: GCA_025351555.1. GTDB lineage: Bacteria > Pseudomonadota > Gammaproteobacteria > Xanthomonadales > Rhodanobacteraceae > Rudaea. Next base: position 5,237 of record JANXVS010000383.1, read on the forward strand.
CGCAGCCAAGTCGAAACCGCCTTCGGCAGCACAATGC
>JANXVS010000402.1 GCA_025351555.1 Pseudomonadota bacterium
CTAGCCCAACTTAGCGGATTCGCCGTCGATTTTCATGCAGCGCAATTTGTAACGCATTGGGTCGCAAGGGAGGATGTGCGAGAAAAAAGGCGAAACTGGCTGTAGTGAAGACCTTGGTTGTTTTCTTTTGGAAGGCGATGCGGATAATGACAAGCCATGTTTCTGCGCGCGACGACACGCAAGAAGGACGGCAAAGAGCACCGTTACTGGAGCATCGTCGAAAATAGACGGCTGTCAGGTGGCCGCGTGCTGCAACGGCACGTATTGTATTTGGGCGAGATCAATTCGTCGCAAGAGCACGCCTGGCGCAAGAGCATCCAAGTGCTGGACGAGCGTGCCAGTACGCCACAGACACTGGCGCTGTTCCCGGAGGATCGCAGTGAGGCGGTGGAATCGGGGGCATCGGTGGTGCGATTGCGGATGTCGCAATTGCGACTGTGTCGGCCGCGGCAGTGGGGTGCATCCTGGCTGGCGCTGAAGTTGTGGCAAGCATTGGGTCTGGACGAGTTCTGGGCCGAGCATCTGGAGAAAAGTCGCAAGGGCACGCGTTGGGACCATGTGCTGTTCGTGCTGGTCGCTTACCGGCTGATCGCCCCGGGCAGTGAATGGCGGTTGCACCGGCAGTGGTTTGAGCGCACGGCGCTGGCGGATCTGCTGGGAACCGATAGCGGCGTGGCCGACATTCACAAGCTGTACGCGTGTCACGATCTTCTGCTGGCCCACAAGACGGCGGTATTCGATCATCTGGTCCGGCGTTGGCGCGATCTGTTCAATGCCACGTTTGACGTGCTGCTGTACGACCTGACCAGCACCTACTTTGAGAGCAGTCCGCCATTTCCCGAAGACGACAAGCGCCGATACGGCTATTCGCGTGACCACCGCTCGGACTGCGTGCAGGTGGTGATCGCCCTGATCGTGACCCCGGAAGGCTTGCCGTTGGCCTACGAGGTGCTGCCGGGAAACACGGCTGATAGCACCACCTTGCGTGGATTCCTGCAGCGCATCGAGCAGCAGTACGGCAAGGCGCGGCGGACCTGGGTGATGGATCGCGGAGTTCCCACCGAAGCGGTGCTGCAGCAGATGCGCGCCAGCGATCCACCGGTGCAATACCTGGTCGGCACCCCCAAGGGACGCCTGTCGCGTCTGGAGAAGGATCTGGTTACCCAGCCTTGGAAAGACGTCCGGCCGGGCGTACAGGTCAAGCTGCTGCCGCAGGACGGCGAAGTCTATGTCTTCGCGCAGAGCCACGATCGCATCGCCAAGGAACGCGCAATGCGCAAACGGCAGATCAAGGGACTGTGGGCGCGATTCAAGCAGCTCTCAACAATGACGCTCACGCGCGAGCAGTTGTTGATGAAACTCGGCGGCGCGCGCGACCGCTACCCATCCGGCTGGCGCCTCGCGGAGATCGTCGTTGGCGACACGGGTGCCGCATTCAACTACCGCCTCAGGCGCGACAAACTGCGCCAAGTGCGCCGACGCGAAGGACGCTATTTGTTGCGCACCAATCTCACTCAGACCGACCCCGCCCAGCTCTGGCAGTACTACGTGCAGCTGGTCCAGGTCGAAGAAGCCTTCAAAAACCTCAAAGGTGATCTGGCGATCCGCCCCATCTTCCACCAGGACCCCGAGCGGATCGAAGCCCACATCTTCATTGCCTTCCTGTCCTACTGCTTGCACATCACACTTGGGCGCCTCCTGCACGCTCATGCGCCCGGGCTGACCACGCGTAGCGTCCTCGACAAATTCGCTGCCGTGCAGATGTTGGATGTGCACGTGCCCACCACCGATGGCCGCGAAGTGGTGCTGACCCGCTATACGCAGCCAGAACCCGAACTGCAATTGCTGCTCGACACGCTCCGGCTTGAATTGCCCAAACAGGCACCACCAAAAATCACCGCGCTTGCGACCCCCCCAGCAACCACGATGTAGTGCAGACCTGCGGGGTACGCCCTATAGGCATCAGGAAGTTAGCGGCGTCTCAGCCTTGAATCCGCTAAGTTGGGCTA
>JANXVS010000404.1 GCA_025351555.1 Pseudomonadota bacterium
ACAATGGCGGCGGCTCGTTGTCCGAAGCGATCGACCTGACCGGCCTGTTCACCGGCAAGGGTGCGGTAGTGCAGGTGCGCAATGCCAATGGCCGCATCGAGGAAGGACGCAACACCCACACCGACATGACTTGGGATGGTCCGCTCGAAGTGCTGGTCAATCGCAATTCGGCTTCGGCTTCGGAAATTTTTGCCGCTGCGATCCAGGATTACGGTCGCGGCTTGATCGTCGGCGAGCCGACCTATGGCAAAGGCACGGTGCAGAACCTGGTGGACCTGGATCAGATGTCGCAGAACGAAAAGCCGACGTTCGGCGAACTGAAGATGACCATCCAGCAGTTCTTCCGTGTCAACGGCGGCTCGACCCAATTGCGTGGCGTGACGCCCGATATCGCGTTCGCCATCACTGCAGACTTCGACCAGAATGGCGAACAGGCGTTTGACAACGCCCTGCCATGGACGTCGATCACGGCGGCCAGCTACGCGCCGACGTCGGACCTGAAAACCATTGTGCCCCTGCTCGAGACACGCCACGAAACGCGTACCGCCGCAGAGAAGGATTGGCAGGCCTACGCGGCGGACGTCGTCGACCTGCGCAAGCTGCGCAAGGAAACGACGATCTCGCTTAGTGAGCAGGCCCGACGCGTCGAACGCGACGAGCAGGAAAAGAAGCGGCTTGAGCGGCACCCAATCGTAGCCGCCGCATCGAGCGATCTGAAGACAACGACGCAGAAGAGTACCACGGTGCGCGCCGATCCGGATCACCCGGCAGCGGCCAAGCGCGTGGATGTTGAGACGTCGAACCCGGTGGTCGCCATTGGGACGGGGAAGGACGCAAACACTGGCAGCAGCGATGCCGATACCACGTTGAAAGCCGATGATGTCAGCTCCCGTTCCGACGACGGCCTGCAAGCCGACGAACGCAGCCTCAAAACCGATCTTGCCCAGGAGCAGAAGCGCAAGAACGAGAAGGACGTGGTGCTGACCGAAGGCTCACGCATCCTCGGCGACGAAATCGATCTGATCCACGGCGACACCAAACTGGCCGCGCAGGTGCTGCCGCATCCGGTGCTCGACAAGGGTTCGGTGGATTGATCTAAAACGCTAAGCGGCACGGCTTCGCTTCGAGGCCGTGCCGCGTTCGCCATGATACCGCCGCCGACCGGCGCGACGGGGCTTATCGATCGCACCGGTCGGTAGCTACGAGTTACGCACCGTGCCTTCCTGGCGCGGTGCGTAACGCTCGCTCAACCATGCAAAAAACGCGCGCAAGCCCTGGGCCTCGCCGCCATGCGGTCGACCTGGCCGATCAGCGTCATTCCAGGCGTACATATCCAGGTGCACCCACGGCAAGCTCTCCGGCACGAAGCGCTGTAGATACAGCGCCGCAGTAATGGCGCCTGCAAGCCGCGAACTGCCGGCATTGCCGATATCGGCGATGCGCGAGTCAAGCATGCACGCGTAGGATTGCCACAGCGGCATGCGCCACAGACAATCCTGTTCGGCTTGGCCGTTGCGCAGCACGGACTCGGCCAGATCGTCGCGGTTGGCGAACAAGGCTGGCAGCTCCGGACCCAGCGCGACACGCGCCGCGCCGGTGAGGGTGGCGAAATCGATGATCAGATCGGGCTTCTGTTCGGCGGCGTAGCAGAGCGCATCGCATAGCACCAGCCGCCCTTCCGCGTCGGTATTGTCGATTTCCACGGTGGTGCCGGCGCGGGTGCGGATCACTTCACCGGGGCGATAGGCATTGCCGGCCACCGCATTCTCGACGGCGGGCACCAGCAAACTCAGCCGCACCGGAAGTTTGGCCTGCATGATCAGGCCCGCGAGCGCAATGGCGTGCGCGGCGCCGCCCATGTCCTTCTTCATCCAGCGCATGCCATCGCTGGTCTTCAAATCCAGACCGCCGGTATCAAAGCACACGCCCTTGCCCACCAGGACTAGATGCGGATCGCGTGGTTTGCCCCAGGTCAGCTCGACCAGGCGCGGTTCGCGATGGCTGGCGCGACCGACGGCATGGATCGTCGGGAAGTTGGATTTGAGCAACTGCGCGCCAACCCAGTCGCGATACTTGCCGCCGTGTGCTTTCGCCAGCTGCCGGATTTCCCCGGCAAGCTCGGCCGGGCCCATGTCCTGGGTTGGCGTATTGATCAGATCGCGTACGCGGCAGATCGCTTGCAGCTGCGGCGCCACCGCGCGCAGCGTGGCGCGGTCAATGATCAGTTGCGCCGGCTCGCGCGCAGGTTTGCGATAGCGCGCGTAGCGATACGCACCCAGGCCCCAGCCCAGCGCCGCGGTTACGGAATCGAGCGCAAGGCCAGACTGATCAAGACAATAGTTTCCGCTCGGCAGATTCTGCGGCAAGGTGGATAACGCGTAGATGTCGTCGGCACGCGAAACGCCGACCAGCACCGCGCGCAACTGCCCCTGCGCGTCAGGCACCAGACAAACCTTGCCGGCGTCGGCGCCGAAACCGCTGGCCTTGATCCAGCTGGCAGCGCCCTTGCCCAATGTCCGGGCGACGCGTGGCAGGGTCTTGGCGTCCACCGCAATCACGGCGACGGCTGCGCTCCCGCCACGTGGAGATTCGATCAGGCCGTGCATTCTCGCCCCCAAGAACTGCGCCTTCCGGCTCAATGTGTTATGCCGACTATCTACGGCAACACATGCAGCGAAGCAGAGACTATGCCAACGCACCCGGGTTGCTGGCGTTAACAGCCGGCGTGATTAACGCGTCGACCAGTTCGAGCAGATCGCGAACATTCAGGTCGGGGCCGATCAGATCAGGAGAGTGCGAGTGCGGCCACAGCGCCTGACTACGATTGATCCAGGCACTGCGTAGACCCGCGGCGCGCGCACCAATGATATCCATTTGCGGATCGTCGCCGACATGCAGCACCGCCTCGGGCGGCAAACCCAGGCGCTCGCAGGCGGCATGAAAAATTTGCGGCGCCGGCTTGGCGGCACCGAAATCGCGCGCACTGATGGAGAACTGAAAAAAACGCGACAGACCGATCTGATCCAGGTCGGCGTTGCCATTGCTCAAGGCAACCAGCGGAAAGCGCGCCGCCAGTTGCTCCAGCGCCGGCAGCGCATCGGCATAACATTCGACCTGATTGCGCGCCGCGTAGAACTCTGCGAACGCAGCATCGACGTGAGCGGCGTCGTAGCCATGCGGCGCCAGCGCCGTGGTCAAGGTCAAACGGCGCTGGGCGGTGAAATCATGCGCCAGGTGCGGATTCTCGCCGGCGACGCGATCGCGCAGCACGCGCATGGCCACCATCGGATAGTGCTCGGCCGCGCGCGGGCAATGCGTCTTGAGCCACGCATCCAGGCGTTGCTCGGCGCGCAGCATCACCGGCGCAATCGGCCAAAGCGTATCGTCCAGGTCCAGGCTGATCGCTCGAATCTGCATGCGCGCGATCAATGAGCGCCTGAATCCTGCGGTTTGGCGGCGGCCTTCTCCGCATTGGCGCGCACGGCGCGATCCTTGGCTTCGGCAGTCAGTTCCGAGGTCGGAGCGACACGCTGCAGCGCCTGTGCGGTCGCATTCGGCGCGGACACCGGCGTACCGCTGGCGGCCATCGCTGTCGGATGCACATGCGCATCGACAAAGGCCATGCGCGCATCTTGCTGGCCGAGCAAGCCGGGGGCGTCGGCATACGGCACCAGATTGTGCTTGCGCAGGATCGTCTTGGCGCCATCGCTCTCGGTGTAGCGAACGAATTTCTCGACCGCATCGTGATTCTTGTTGTCATCACGCGCCGCCAGATACAGCGCACTGTAAAGCGGATAGCTGCCATCGGCGATACTGGTGCTGGTCGCGCCGACGCCTTCCACCGAGAGCATCTTCACAGCGGGATTTCCGGCGACGCCGGACAATGTGCTCATGCCGATGCTATGCGGATCGATCGCGATGCCTTCCTCGAGTTTTTCCGTGTTCACGTACAGGCGCGGCACGGATACCGCCTGATCGCCATCGTGAAACAACAGCAGGCGCGTCGAGTATTCGATGCCGTCGAGCGGTCCGGCCACGCCGTAAAGATTGATTTCCGCCGGGGCGCCGTCGAGATCCTTCCAGTCGGTCAGCCGGCCCAGATACAAGTCGTGCAGTTGCTTCAAGGTGATGTTGTTGACCGGATTCTTCGCCGAAGTGATCGGCACCAGCGCGTCCCAGGCGACGGGATAGAAATTGATGCTTTTTTCTTCCGCACGATCGAGCATCGCCGGACGCGCGCTGCCGGCGACATCGGCGGTGCCGGCGTTGACCGCATCCAGCCCGGAAACCGTGCTGAACGGCTGCATGGTGATCTTGCCCTGCTTGCTCGCTTCGTACGGCTTGACCAGATCCGCGAACACGCGCGCCGTACTGTGATCGCCGCGCCAGACGATGGCGGGCGTCGACGGCGTAGCCGATTTTGCGGCGCTCGCGGCCTTCTTGTGCGGCGCAGGCGCCTGCGCGAACACGAGGCCAAAACCCAATGCCAGGATCAATCCGCTTAAGACGACAAGAGACGACTTGCTCATGAAAATATCCCACTAAAATCCCAAGACGTCCATTATCGCGCAGTCCGGGCTTGCGCGTCTCACTGCAAGGGTACGAAGAACGCATTGCGCCCGCGCACGACCGACAGCAGCACTTGCGGCGGATGACGCGCGAGCACCTGCTTGAGATCGATCAGGCTGCCGATGTCGACCTGATTGATGCCGATGATCAGATCGCCGGCCTTGAGCCCGGCGTTGGCTGCGTGGCTGGCAGCAACGATCCGGTTGATGCTGACGCCAGCCAGACCCTGCCGGCGCACGCGCTCGCCGGCATCGGACAATTGCGCACCCGCAAGGCGCGAGTCCAGCGCTGCGCCATCGGCATTGATCAGCTGCTCGGCAACCAGCCGTGCCTGGAGCGCGAGCGGCTTGCCATCGCGCAATACGCCAAGCTCGATGCTGGAACCGATCGGCGCAAGCCCTTCGGCGTTGTGCAAATCGTTGGCGCCGTGGATCGGCTTGCCATTGAGCTGGACGATCACGTCGCCAGCCTTCAACCCGGCTGCCGCTGCGGCAGAATCAGTATCCACGCGCGTCACCGCCGCGCCTTGACCGGGCGGTGCATCAAGCATTTGCGCGATCTCTGGGGTCAGATCCTGAGTCTGCACACCCAGCGTGCCATGCTTGACCGAGCCGGTCGCGATCAACTGGCCCATGACCTGTTTGGCCAGATCCGAGGGAATCGCGAAACCAATGCCGTTGCTGCCGCCGGATGTGGAGAAGATCTGCGAGTTTATGCCGACCAGTTCGCCACGCAGATTCACCAGCGCGCCGCCGGAATTGCCGGGATTGATCGAGGCATCGGTCTGGATGAAGTTCTGATAGCCGCGGCCGCCCAGGCCGGTACGGTTCAGGCCCGATACGATGCCGGAACTGGCCGATTGGCCGACGCCGAACGGATTGCCCAGCGCAACGACAAAATCGCCAACGCGCACTTGGCTGGAATCGGCCAGCGGCAATGCGGCCAGGTGTTCGGCCGGTATCTGGATCACGGCGATATCGGTGTCTGGATCACTGCCCACCAGTTGCGCCTTCAGGCTGCTGCCATCGTGCAGGGTGACGGAGATATCGTCGGCGCCTTCGATGACGTGGTTGTTGGTCAGCACGTAGCCTTTGGCCGCATCGATGATCACGCCGGAACCCAGCGACTGTTCAATGCGCTCGCGTGGCGCGTTCTGCATGCCGAAGAACTGGCGGAAAAACGGATCGTCCATCAGCGGATTGCGCACCCGCACCCGGGTTTTGGAGTTGATATTGACCACGGCGGTGTCACCCGCTCCAGCATTGGCGCCAGCGAAGGCAAGGGCTGGCCTTCGACCGCCAACGGCAAGGCAGCGGCCACGCAGGGCAGCGGGCGGACACAGGCCACGACGCCGGCCGCAGCCAGCAAGCTGCAACAGGCGCGCAAAAGCGGAAAACCGGGGCGGAAAATCGGCATGTCTACCTCGTTGACTGCAATCTGGAACCTATGCAGACCGCGATTGGGGGCATCGGTTTCCGAAGCTTTTCCCCGAGCTTTGCGGCGTCCGCCAAGCCAGGGTTGGGCGATAGCGAAAAAGCTCGCCAGTTACCCGAATATGCCGTGCCAATCATTTGATTATTCTGCGTAAAAAAAAGGTTTTGACATTGGCTTTTGGCAGGCGTACCTTCCCAGCGTCGCAATCACAACATCTTGTGTTTGCCTTCAAGGGAAAACCCAAGGTTTGGGTTTGGCTGGTTGAGGGGCAGGACGTTCAAACCGATCGGATTTGAACGTTGGAGACGGCGATAACAGGCTAAACAACGATACTCAGCGCTATCTGTCCGGGACCTACCGGCTGAGGCGCTGACGGGTGAGTTTTCGCCGCGGCAAGCAGGCTGCGACAAACAGAAGGTAACAGGCACATTGAAAGCGTTTGGTGGTCCAAAAGAAATATGCTCGCACAAGAAGAAAAAAACGAAATGGTCGATTTGAAGAATTTTGGGAGGAGCACAAAAACATGAGCACGGTGCGTATCGAGGCCCTCGGCCGCGGTGCGGCGGAAATTCCGCTGCAGCCGGCATCCCTGGACATCTGGGACAAGAAATATCGCCTGAAGACCAAGCAAGGCGACGCGGTGGATGCGAGCATCGATCACACCTATCAGCGCGTGGCCAAGGCACTGGCCGATGCGGAAGGCACGCCCGAGAAACAGAAGTATTGGTTCGAACGCTTCCTGTGGGCATTGCGCCGCGGAGCGATCCCGGCCGGCCGCATTACCTCCAATGCGGGCGCGCTCGAACACAAGCCGGCCACGTCCACGATCAATTGCACCGTCTCGGGCACGATCGAGGATTCGATGGACGGCATTCTGGACAAGGTCCATGAAGCCGGACTCACGCTCAAGGCCGGCTGCGGCATCGGCTACGAATTCTCGACCCTGCGCCCGCGTGGCGCGTTCGTCGCCGGCGCCGGCGCGTACACGTCCGGGCCGATGTCGTTCATGGATATCTACGACAAGATGTGTTTCACCGTCAGCTCGGCCGGCGGCCGCCGCGGCGCGCAGATGGGTACGTTCGACGTCGCCCATCCAGACGCCAAGGATTTCATCCGCGCCAAGCGCGAGAACGGCCGCCTGCGCCAGTTCAATTTGTCGCTGCTAATCACCGACGGTTTCATGCAGGCAGTGGACGACGATGCCGACTGGCCGTTGCTGTTCCCGATCAACTTCAAGGAAAAGGACGAGGTCGCGCTCGACGATCCTTCGCAAGTCATCTGGCGTGAATGGCCGACGCACACCAATTACGTCAGCCGCGACGACGGCTTGGTCTGCTGCAAGATCTACAAGACGCTGCCAGCCCGCCGCATGTGGGACGTCATCA
>JANXVS010000420.1 GCA_025351555.1 Pseudomonadota bacterium
GATATGGTGCGCGTCCAGCGATGCGCTTAAGACCCGATACGCCGCAGCGTCGAAGCGGGTGACGAAGCGTTCGCCGTGGTGCTTGAGCCAGGCGACGACGTCCGCAGCGGGATCGGGCTGAGCGGGGTCAGCTTGTGCGAAACGCTGCTCGATGCCTTGCGGCGTACGGTAGCCGAGTACCGCGAGCGAGCGCGCCAAGGCCAAGGCCCCGGGCGAGTCGCCGCCGAGATCGAGAATCGCGCGCTGCACATGTCGGAATGCCAGGGCAAACTGCGCCGAACGATGCGCCGCGCTCAGCACCACCAGACGCCACAGGCGCTCGCCCAGCAGCGCAGCCAGATGCTGTGCAACCGCACCGCCGTAGGACGCGCCAACCACGAGCTGGACACGACGCACACCGAGCCGGTTCAGCAGCAACAGCAGGGCACGCGCCTGATCGGACGTCGAAATCGCCGGGAACTCGCTATTGCCGCGCGGCCCTCTCGAATCATCGCAGCCACCCAGCCAATCCACGCTCAGCAGACGGTAACGCTCGCTGTCCAGCGAGCGACCGGCGCCGCACTGGCTTTGCCACCAGCCACGGCCATCGCTCGCACAACAGCGACGATGCGCGGAAATGCCACCCAGCACCACGATCAACGGCACATCGTCCTGACCGACGCATTGCCAAGCCAGGCGTGCGCCATGCAGGCTGACGCCGGATTCGAGCGTGAACGGATTCGGCAAGACCAGTTCGCCCTGCCGCCACTCGATCGCAGTATTGGTTGCCGCGCCATACGGCTGGATGGCTTGCAGATTCGCCCCCATGGCTTGGCTTCCCGTGCAGTTGGGCGCATATTACACGGCACAGTTATTGGACGTCAAGACGTATAGACGTCTATTCGTATTCGTATCGTCAGCGCAGGTCAGTCTCGGAACGGCTTTCCGCGATCGGCTCCGCAGCCGGCACCGGACGCCGGTACGAACCAATGAAGATGCCGGCGAGCGACAGCGCAACGCCGATCCAGTCGGCCGCGTGCGTCGGTCGCGCGAACAAGACCACGTCGAACACGAACGACAGCGCCGGTTGCAGCAGCAACAGCAAGCCGATAAGCGAGGCCGGCAGTTGCGGCATCGCGCGCGTGAGCAGCACCCAGCCGAACACCTGACCGAAAACCGCCAGTCCGAACAGCGACCACCAGGCGCGCGTGTCGGGCAAGGCGAAGCTGTCGCCTTCGATACCGAGCGCCGCGGCCAGCACGACGGCCGACAGCAGCGAGCTGACGCACAGCAATTGCGCCGGCGCCAGTCGCACATGGCCGCCGCGCTGCGCGTGCCGCGTCGACAGCATGTACACCGCATAGGCCACGCCGGTGACGATGCCGAAGATTACGCCGCGCCGGTACTGCGGACCGACCTGCGACCAGTCCAGTCCAACCAGCAGATACAGGCCGACGAAGGCGAGCGCGACGCCCGCCAGGAAAGCCCAGCCCAGACGCTCGCGATAGATCACGAATCCCGCCAGTGCCATCAGGAACACCTGGAAGTTGCCAAGCAGGGTCGCCAGTCCCGGGCCGATATAAAGGATGCTGCGATGCCAGAGCATCAGATCGACCGCAAACGCCACGCCCGGCACCAGCAGCCAGCCGATATCCGACAGGCGCAGCCGTTGCCACTGACCGAGCGCGATCAGGCCGATCAACAGCATGCCGCCGCCGAGTGCCATGCGATAGAACGCCGACACGGTCGGGCCGACCTGCGCGAGCTTGACGAAGATGCTGGTGGTGCTGATCAGGGCCGCGCCGGCGATCATCTGCCACAGCGCAGCGCGCGGCGCCGAGGCAATCATGGCGTCATTGGCTCGCGCAAGGGCGTCGACATGCTGCGCATCACTGGCTCGTGAAGAAGCAGATATTCATGCCGGTTCCGGCAACCAGCCCGCGTCGCTGTCCGGCGCGGCGCGGCGCTCGGCCAGTTCCGCATCGATGCTTTCGGCGATGGCGCGCGCCCGCGGCCAATCGATTTCGGAAACCATCACCTTGACCAGACCCATGGGCGGCAGTTCGCCGGCGGCGCCGGTCAGATAATGGCCACTGACGAAAGCGACAATGCCCTCGTGCTCCAGCGTATTCTTCACCAGATTGGCGTCGATGATGTTTTCGGCTTCGTAGACGATTCTCACGCGTAACCTCGATTGATCCACGTTCACGCTACCGCATGCGGGCGTAACCGTAAAGCGCGTGATCGATTCGAGCGCCTACGCAACACCGTCGATTACACTTGCGCCCATGCAACCGATATGGCGTTCATGAACAAGGGCACTGCCAGCGAACTGCCCGAGCTTACCGGCCTGCGCGGCCTGGCGGCGTTGTGGGTGTTGCTGTTCCACGCCTGGGCGGTGTGCGGCGAACCGAACTTCGGCGGCTACGGTCTGGCCGCACCGTTTGCCGTCGGTTGGGCCGGCGTGGATGTTTTCTTCACCCTGTCGGCGTTCCTGCTTAGCCTGCCTTTTGCCGCTTGGCGCTTGGGCCTCGCGCCGCGGCCTGCGCTGAAGCGTTATTTCACGCGGCGCGTGCTGCGCATCTTTCCGGCCTACTACGTCCAGCTCGCCATCCTGCTGGTGCTGGCTGCCGTATTTGGCATCGGCCGCACTCTGAACCCGCACGACTTCCTCGCTCACCTGGGACTATGGCTATTGATCGGCGATCCGCCGGTAATGCCCTTGAACGGCGTGTGGTTCACACTGCCGATCGAGTTTGCCTTCTACCTGATGCTGCCACTGCTTGCCTTGCTGCTTGCACCGCGGCGCTGGCCCTGGTTGCTGCTGGGCGCGGTGCTGTTCGCCTTCCTCTACCGCTGGCACGCCTATATCGGAGTGGCGACTGCGCCGGTGCCGGTGCGCGTGAATGTGATCGAACGATTTCCGGGGCGCATCGATCAGTTCGTGATCGGCATGGTCGCAGCGTATTTTTACATCGTCTGGCGTGCACGCGGCACGTTGCAACGAGCCACAGCTGATCGACTGCTATGGCTGGGCCTGCTCGGACTGGCACTGGTGTGCGCCGCGATATACGTCGTGCGTGCAACCTACTGGGACGGCCATCCGCTGCTGTTCTGCTGGCACTTGCTGGTGAGTCTGGCGTTGGCCGCGTTGTTGCTCGGTTGCGCTTCGGGTAGTCGCCTTGGCGCGCCGCTGTTCGGCAATCGCGTCGTGCGCTACCTGGGCGAAATCAGCTTCGGAGTATACTTGTGGCATTTTCCAATCCTCTCCTGGCTAGCCCCGGTGCTGGTGCCCAATGCCGAACCTGCGTTGCGGTTGGCGTTGGTGCTGCCCGTACTGATCGGGCTGACCGTGGCCGCGGCGCACCTGTCCTATGTGTTGGTGGAGCGGCCATTTCTGCGTCTGGGTCAGCGGCGCCAAGCCCATCCCGGCTTCGCCACTGAACTGCCGGCGACGTTGGTCGAGCCAGCCTGATGCTGCTCCGGAACGCTCTAAAACGGTAAACTCGCGCTCTTTCGTTTTGCTTGACTCACTCCATAACCGACACCACGCCCACCAGCAGCAACTTCATCCGCCATATCGTTTTCGACGATCGCGCCGCCGGCAAGCACGGTGGCCGCGTCGCCACGCGCTTTCCACCGGAACCCAACGGCTACCTGCATCTGGGCCACGCCAAGTCGATCTGCCTGAACTTCGGCATCGCCGTTGAATTCGGCGGCAGTTGCAATCTGCGTTCCGAGCTGATACCAGCGCAAGAACACACCACATGCCAGCGCCAGCACGAACAGCGCGATCCATGCCATATCGCGGCGTTGCCCAGCGCGCGTGCTCACTATTGCAGCGCCGCTTCCGACGACAACCGCCACTGCGGCTCGCTGGAAAGAAAACGCGGTCGCACCAGCTTCCATTTCCACAGACGGTAGACCACGCTGGTGGACAGCACACTCAGACCGTAGCGCAGCGAGCGGCGGAAATTGATCGAACTGGCTTCGGGGAAATATTTGGTCGGGCAGGAAATCTCGCCGAGGCGCAGATCGAACGCAAGCGCCTGCACCAGCATCTGGTTGTCGAATACGAAATCGTCGGAGTTCGCCAGCAGCGGCAGGGTTTCCAGCGTGCGTCGCGAGAACGCGCGATAGCCCGTGTGGAATTCCGACAGCTTGCTGCCGACGAGTATATTTTGCAGCAAGGTCAGCACGCGGTTCGCGACATACTTGTAACGCGGCATGCCGCCGGCCAGCGCGGTCTTGCCGAGAATGCGCGAACCCAGCACCACGTCGTACACGTCGGATGCGATCATCGCCGCCATTGCCGTGATCAGGCGCGGCTCGTACTGGTAGTCCGGGTGCAGCATCACGACGATATCGGCGCCGGCTTGCAGCGCCAGCGTGTAGCAGGTCTTCTGGTTGCCGCCATAGCCGCGATTGCGCGGATGCAGATGGGTGCAGATGCCCAGCCGTTGCGCCACCGCCGCGGTCGCATCGTCGCTGGCGTCGTCGACCAGCAGCACCGTATCCACCACATCGTGCGGGATAGCGCGGTAGCAATCTTCTAGCGTCTTTTCCGCGCGATAGGCAGGCATGACGACAGCGATTTTCTTCTGATGCAGCATGGGCGCAGGCAGTGGGGACGTCGTCGGGAATTGTCCCATGCCCCAAGGTCACGCACCAAGCCGCACCTGATAAACTTGCACTCTTCGTTTTTCCAGTGCCAACCAATGACCGACTCCACGCCCACCAGCAGCAACTTCATCCGCCATATCGTTTTCGACGATCGCGCCGCCGGCAAGCACGGCGGCCGCGTCGTCACGCGCTTTCCGCCGGAACCCAACGGCTACCTGCATCTGGGCCACGCAAAGTCGATCTGCCTGAACTTCGGCATCGCGGGCGAGTTCGGCGGCAGCTGCAATCTGCGTTTCGACGATACCAATCCGGCCAAGGAAGACGTGGAATACGTCGAGGCGATCAAGGCCGACGTGCGCTGGCTCGGTT
>JANXVS010000421.1 GCA_025351555.1 Pseudomonadota bacterium
TGCTGGTCAATGCCGTGCCGCTGGTGGGCGTGAAGTATTACGGCTGGTCGGCGAGCACGGTCGTGCTGCTGTACTGGCTGGAGAATCTGTTCATCGCCGTGTTCACCTGCGCGCGCATCGTGTTGCATCGTTGGCTCACGCGCAAACGCGGCCATTGGCGCACCGGTCAGCTCGGCACCAAGGTCAACGACCGGCCCAGTGGCCAGGGCCTGCTCGGCGAATACGCGACGATCGCGTTCGTATTCACGTTTGCGCACGGCATCTTCGTCGGCGCGTTCACCTTGATTGCGGGCAGCAATCACCCCGACGATCCTCTGTGGGCGGTATCCGGCGTGCAGCTGCGCCAAGGTGCGACGTGGATGTTCGCGGCGATGGCGCTGGATTTTCTCGCCGACGCCGCATCAATCCGCCAACGCAGCTTCGCCTGGATGAAGGCCTATGTGGGCCAGCGCATGGGCCGCGTGCTGGTCATGCATCTGGCCATCATTTTCGGGATGTGGGGCATGATGGCGACGGAGTCGCCGTTCGCGGTGTTGTACGTGTTGATCGCGCTGAAGACGTTGTGGGATCTCGCTGCAAGCAATGTCAGCGCAAAAGCGAACGCGCTGCCGGAACAGCCCCCGGCGTGGGCGCTCAAGTTCGCGAACAAGGTCGGCAAGGGCGGTGCTGCCAACTTCACCAAGAAATGGGCAAAGGATCGCGAGGCGCAGATTCGCGCCGCCAAGCAAGACGAAGAAGTCATGCCGGCGTGATCCGCGCTCGCGTACCATAAGCGCATGGACCGCTACGAACGCATCTCGACCCTGCACCGGATTCTGAAATCGGCGCGCTACCCGGTGCCGCTGGCACGGCTGATGGACGAACTGAGTTGCTCGCGCGCCACCGCGTACCGCGATATCGCCTTCCTGCGCGATGCGCTCGGCGCGCCGATCGACAGCGATGGCGACCATGCCGCCTTCCATTACGCCACCGGCGAAGCCGAGCGGTTCGAGCTGCCGGGCTTGTGGCTGACCAGCGAGGAACTGCAGGCGCTGCTGGCGCTGAACGAACTGGTCGGCCGCACCGGGCCGGGCATTCTGTCCAGCGCGCTGGCGCCGTTCCGTTCGCGCATCGATCGCCTGCTGTCCGACCAGAACGACGGCAAGAATTTTCCGCTGGAAAGAATCCGCGTGATCGGCAGCGGCGCGCGTAAAGTGGACGAATCCACATTTAGACATGTGGCCAGCGCTGTGCTCGGACGCAAGCGCCTGAAGTTCGACTATCGCGCGCGCTCGACGAATGAACCGACTGAACGCATGGTGTCGCCGCAGCGACTCACGCACTATCGCGACAATTGGTATCTCGACGCTTGGGACCATCGACGCGACGCGCTGCGAAGTTTTGCGCTCGACCGCATCGTGAAAGCGGCAGTCGGTGACGACGCGGCTGAGGATCGTGACGAAGCCGAACTCAACCAGCATCTGGCCTCTAGCTACGGCATTTTTTCCGGCGCGCCGAAAGCGCTGGCGACGATCCGCTTCTCGCCCCACGCCGCGCGCTGGGTCGCCGACGAACACTGGCATTCGCAGCAACAGGGACAATGGCTCAAGGACGGTCGTTACGAATTGAAACTGCCGTACAGCAATTCGCGCGAACTGTTGATGGATGTACTCAAGTACGGCCCGGATGCCGAGATCGTCGCGCCGGTGTCGTTGCGCGAAGAGATGAGGATCATGCTGCAGTTGGCGATTGGGGCGTATCAGTGAATTCGTGGCCGATTGGTGGCTAGGGAATCGCCCATCTGGCGACTCAGGCTCCGATCGTCAGAACTTGCGGAGTTGAAGGCGACGCCCCTGCCTCCCGTGCCTTCTGCGTCAACTCGCGGAACTTGCCCGAGATCGATTCAAGCTTCGCGCTCCATTCCGGATTCGGCGTCTGCCCGGCGGTGATCTTGTCGTAGACCTGGATCAGGGCGACGGTCGCGAACGGGTCGATCAATGCGGCTTTCAGGCTCAGCGCGGCGATGACGGCCAGAGCGAAGGTCGCGATACCGGCGTGGACGTGAAACAGGCCGATCAGGGCGGCTATCGGCGCAGCGACGATCAACAGGATCACGAGCGTCAATCCCCAGATGATAAAGGTCAGGAACGCGGCGTTCTTGAGTACACTTTTATAATTTTGTGCATACAGTACGGTGCTGTCGCGGGCGACGGCCCAGGGATTATCCGTCTGCTTGCGCAGGATCTGCGCGAGGATCACCTGATCCAGATGGCTCAAACCCGTGTTGATGATCGCATCGACCAGCTTCACCAGCACATCCAGGCCGGGAATCGGCAGCCATGAAGCGATGCTGACGGTAAGGCGATTGAACACGCGCAGGATGCCGCGGATAAGCTGATTGAGCCCGAACAGCATCGACGACGTGGCGAAATGCTGCTTGACGATGTTCGTCGCGTAATCGATCTGGCCCTTGCCGGCGGGAATCTGCTTGCCATCCATCAATTCGACCAGCACCGCGATATGCCCGGCTTTCACTAGATACAGCAGATATTCGCGCGTCCAGAACAGGATGCCGCTGATGATGGCAAAGCCGATGAGTCCGCCGATGCCCGCGCCGCCGCCACCATTGCTGCCGATCGAGCCGAACAGATAACCCATGCCGCTGCCCACGCCGACCGCGAGGATGTAGGCGACGGTGATGCCGAGGTAGACCGCCAGGCGCAGCAGCACGAAGGGCAACGTGCGGACGAGCAGGCCGAAAATCTGGCCGGTGCGGAAATCGAGCATGGCGGTTTTCCTCAATATGCAGTCGTGACCAGTCTATGATAATGCGCTGACGGGTTCACTCGTCTCGGGTTACGACAAAAGGCGGCAAGACATGACATCGCCAACAATTTCACTGGTGCTTGGCTCCGGCGGCGCGCGCGGCTACGCGCATATCGGCGCGATCGAGGAATTGCTCGCCAAAGGCTACGATATCCGCAGCGTCGCCGGCTCGTCGATGGGTGCCCTGATCGGTGGCGTGTATGCCGCGGGCAAACTCGATGCGTATCGGGATTGGGCCATCGCCTTGCAGCGCTTCAATGTGCTGCGCCTGCTCGACTGGACATTCACCGGCGGCGGCCTGATCAAGGGCGATCGCATCATCGGCAAGCTGCGCGATTTGATCGGCGAAGTGAACATCGAGGACTTGCCGATCAGTTACACCGCGGTGGCGGTGGACCTGATGGCGCAGCGTGAGGTGTGGTTTTCGCGTGGCTCGTTGTTCGACGCGATCCGCGCATCGATCGCGATCCCGACCGTATTCCGTCCACACTATTATCAGGGCCGCACCTTGGTCGATGGCGGCCTGGTCAATCCGGTGCCGATCACGCCGACCCTGCGCGACTTGACCGATTGCACTATCGCGGTTGACGTCAATGCACCTGCCGAATCGCCGGAGGACGACGGCGCAGCGACGGACCCGGCGCCGTGCGACGCCATCGCGCGTGATGACAGCGTGCAGCCGATTGCCGAGGAGTTGCCGGCGCCGCAATCGCCGATGATCACGGAAACCAATGCCACACCGGTGGTGCAGGGTTATCGCCAGAGAATCTCGGAATTTATTGATGGCCTGGTCGAGAAGCGCGAGAAAAAGCAGGAGCAGGAGAACCCGCACAACGCCAGCCTGCTGGAAACCTTCGCACTTTCGCTCGACGTCGTGCAGGAAACCATCACCCGCTTCAAGCTTGCCGCGCAGCCGCCGGATCTGGTGATTGCGATCCCGCGCAATGTTTGCGCATTCTACGAATTCCATCGTGCCGAGGAATTGATCGAGCTCGGCCGAACACGCACGCGCGAGGCGCTACGGCATTTCAAGCTTTCACGCAGACGCTAAGCCTGCGATCAATTTGATTTATCCTATGTGCGGACCCGCGGCGACGGCAATCCGATCCCGAATCGCGAGCGACTCCCGATGAGCGCAACTCAAGCAGCGGTACGCAACGGCGCTGGCACGGTGCTGAGTGTCTTGGGCGCGGTGAGCTTCTGTCATTTCCTGAACGACTTGATCCAATCGCTGCTGCCGGCGATTTATCCCTTGCTGAAGACGCAATACGCGCT
>JANXVS010000422.1 GCA_025351555.1 Pseudomonadota bacterium
CTTGCCGCGCGGGCGGGTGCCGGCGATCGGGCGCAGCACGACCTTGCCTTTCTTTAGGCGCACCAGGATTTCCGGCGACGAGCCGACGATCTGCTTGCCGCCCAGATCAAGGAAGTACATGTACGGCGAGGGGTTCAGCGCGCGCAGCGCACGATAGACGTCGACCGGGCGCGCGCGGAACGGCACCGACAGGCGCTGCGATGGCACGACCTGGAAGATATCGCCGGCGCGAATATACTCTTTCGCCTTTTCCACAATGGCTTCGTATTGCTCGCGGGTGAAGCTCGATACGAAATCGGCTTCTTCCAGCGCCTTCGGATCGAGCACTTCCGGATAGCTGGGGCCGGAGCGGCGCAGGCGGAAGGCGAGTTCGTCCAGGCGCCGGTGCGCACGTGCGTACGCCTGCGGCTGCGACGGGTCGGCATGCACGATCAGATAAAGTCTTCCCTTGAGGTTGTCGAACACGGCGACTTCCTCGCTCAGCATGAGCAGCACGTCGGGGGTGCCGAGCTGGTCGGGCCGATCCCAATGCGCAAGTTTGGGCTCGATATAACCGATGCTCTCGAAGCCAAAATAACCGACCAGACCGCCGCTGAATTCCGGCATCTGCGGCAACTGCGGCACTTTGTATTCGGCGCGGATGCGTTCGATCTCGCCGAGTGGATCGGGTAGTTCGCGTTGCTCGACGACGACGCCATGCTCTTCGACAGTCAGCCGATGCGCGTGCAATTTGTATACTTTGCGACAGGGCAGGCCGATGATCGAATAGCGTCCCCAGTTCTCGCCACCTTCGACCGATTCGAGCAGATAGGTGTATGGTCCATCGGCGAGCTTCAGATACACCGACAGCGGCGTGTCGAGATCGGAAAATACCTCGCGCACCATCGGAATGCGGTTGTAGCCAAGCTCCGCCAGCGCGGCGAATTCGTCCTGCGTGATCATGCGGCGTCCCACGGTTGTCGGGCAGCGCACGATAGCAAGTCGCGGCGCGGTGATACAGACCCGGGACCTAGATAGAGCCGGAAAGCGGCCGCCGCGGCATGCCGCGCAAATGAAGGCAGAATTCCACGCCAGTGCCATCATCGAGATTGCGCGCGCTGGCCTCGCCGCGATGCGCTTCGGCGATCAGGCGCACGACGTACAGACCCAGACCCAGATGCGGTGCATCGGCGCGGCCGGGTGTCGGTTCCACGGTTTTGCTCGCGGCCGACGTGCGCAAACTGACCAGCGAGTCGAATAACCGGTCCTGCATTGTCGGCGGCAGCAAGGGGCCGCTGTTGGCGACAGCGATTTCGGCGCCATCATCGCGCGTGGATAAGCTGATCCGTATCCAGCCGTCGTCCGGTGCAAAGCTGCGCGCATTGTCGACGAGCTTGTCCAGCGCCTGCGCGATCAATTCGGGTGCGCCGTGCATCAGCAGCGATTCCGTCGGCAGTTCGCTGTCGAGGCGGCGCGGTGAGACCAGGGGCCGATAGGCGTCGACGCAACCGCGCACCACGGCGGCGAGATCGAAATCCTCCGCATCGGCACCGGCGATCGCGCGCTCCATGCGACTGGCTTCGCTCATCGCGCGCACGATCGCACCCAGGCGCTCGGCGCCGCCGCGCGCTCGCGCGAGATAGGGCTGCGCGTCGGCGGGCATGGCTTGATGGTCGAGGTTGTCGAGCGAGGATTTGACGATTGCCAGCGGTGTCTGCAATTCGTGCGACAGTTTGCTCGCCAGCGTGCGCAGGTAATCAGTATAGGTGCCGACTTCGTCAAGCAGGCGCGCGAAGCTGCGTGCCAGGTCGCCGAGCTCGTCGCGCGCGTCGAGCAGAGGCAGAGGCGTATCCATTTTTCCACTTGTGCGCAACGCCCGTTCGGCCGCGTTGCGCAAACGGCGGATGCGCAGGCTGAGCGCGCTGGCGAACACGAACAGCATGCCGCCGGCGACGGCGAGCGCGAGCAGGCTTGCGCCGACGAGGCCGAGCAGGGCGCGGTTGGTCAACAGCGGCAGCGCATCGCCGGCCTGCTCCAGCAATAGTGCGCCGCGCACTTCGCCATCGGCTTTCAACGGCACGGCGGCGGCGAGCACGACTTGATCTTCCGATGCCGCCGGATGCCAGGCCGTGCTGGCGACGCCGGACAGCGCCTGCCAGATTTCCGGCGCGGCCAGGCGTGGCAGGGTGATGGAAAAATCTTCGGCGCGGGTCAGACCGGGCGCAATCAGGTGGCGATAGACCAGGCTTTCCAGCCAGCGTCGGCGCGACGCCGGTGCTGTTGCCGCACCCGCCAGCGTTCCGGTTTCCGCCACCACCCAACCTTCGCCACTGAGCAAGCGCGCACGCATACCCTCGGGAGCAAACTGGCCGAGTTCCATCGACAACTCCGGCGATAGCATCAGCAGCGGCAAGGGCTCGGCGGCTTCAGCGGCGGGCGCCGCTGCATCGAACATGCTGAGCGCGAGCTTGTCCGGCATCTGCGCGCGCGGCAGGCGCAGTTCGATGCGATAGCCGGACCCGTCGTCCTGCCATACGCCATCCAGGGTTGTCGGCAGCGCGTTGTCGGTGGCATCGGTGAGCGTCAGTGCATCAAAGCGCCCCGGTGCCGCGCTCGCGAGCAGATAACGTCGCGTCAACGCGCCGTGCTCCAGGGTCAGAGTCAGGTGATCGCTGGTCATGGCCCGCGGATCGCGCGACTCGACGCGCGTCCGCGTTGCATCGCGCACATTCGCCAAGACGTAAAGCCACTGGTCGTTTGCACAAAGCAACAAGGTAACTTTTTGTGCATCACTTGCCGGGCCGAGATTCTGCGCAAAAGCCGAGAGGTCACGCCAGTCGTCGGGGTAGCCATCGATCAAGATCGCGCCCGGCGCCTGATGGATGTACATGACGGCTCCCGGCGGCGGCAACTTCGTCTTGAGCGCGCCGAGCGCGCGCGCCAGTGCGCGTGCTGACGCGATCAGGGTTTGTTCCTGGCCCTGGCGCAGCAATTCCTCCATCTGCCGCACGAACAGCCAACCGGAGAACGGCAGCGCCAGGGTGGACAGCGCGATCAGCAGGAGTTTGAAGCGCAGGGACATTGAGCGTCAGCGCCGAGCGGAAGAATCCAGGAACAGCGGAATCGCTATGCTTGTCGTGCCGCTCACGGCTTCCATCGATACCCGGCACCATGCACGGTCTCGATGGCGTCGAAATTTGTATCAATCGCGACAAATTTCTTGCGTATACGTTTGACGTGCGAAGTGATAGTGGCATCGTCGACCACGACTTGGGCTTCGCGCATGAGCTGGTCGCGGTTTTTCACATGGCCGGGAAAGCGCACGAGCGTGTGCACCATCCAGAATTCGGTCACGGTCAGCGGCACTTCGGCGTTGTTCCAGGTCACGCGCATGCGTTCGGCTTCGAGCTTGAGTGGGCCGTGTTCGACCACGGTTTCCTTCGATGACGGCTTGTTCAGCGCATCCAGACGCCGGAACAGCGCGCTAATGCGGGCGGCCAGATGGTGCAGGCTCACGTCCTTGGTCAGGTAATCGTCCGCACCCAGACGCAGCCCGGAGATCACATCGAAATCCGAATCGCGCGCGGTCAGGAAGATGATCGGCAACGTCGGCGATTTCGAGCGCAGCTCGCGGCACAGCTCGAAGCCGCCTTCGAGTTCGTCGCCCAAGCCGACATCGATGATGACCAGTTCCGGCAGGCGCAGGCCGAATGCGCGGCTGGCATCGGGCCGTGAACCGTAGCCGTGCACCTGATAGCCGATGCGGGTCAGCGCCTCGACATAGTTGGCGCGGATGGCGGGTTCGTCCTCGACGATGGCGATGCTGCGGGCCATGGCTGGTGCCTTGTTCGTGATGATGCACCGAGCATACGGGGCGCGCGAGGGCGGCACAATCGCCGCAGCGCAGATGCCACGAGTTCGCCACAACTCGTCACGGTTGCGCCGCATTCACGGCCGCGCGCGAGCACGGATCGACGCGATTCTAGCGTCGCCCCGCCAAGAAGCAGAAACCCATGAAAACCGAACGCCCCGAACCGAATGGTGAATTGCAGCAGTCCTTTGAGCCGCTGCGCACCGTCTTTGCCCTGGCAGCCCTGCTACTGGGTCTGGCTGCCAGCCTGCATTTTTAGAGAGGAATGAAAATGGACGTCTATCTGCCTGCCGATTTCTATCGCTTGCGCGAGGATCTGTGCGATTGGCGCGATGCGCCGTCCGTCGACCCGGAAAAATCACACACGCTTGAAAAAGCATCCGCCGAATTCAACGCGGATTCACGCAACGCTTGCGCCGATCCGCTCTGGCGAGTGTTCTAAATTGAAAAATGCAGCCAAGGATGCCTGCTTCGTTGACTTCCGCGATCAGGGGCGATCGCAAAAATAGTTTCCCCTGTCCGCGCCGCGAGAACCGGTTCCTCCCCCAACCTCTGTTGGTTCTTGCGGCGCGGCTTTTATGGCCATGGATGGCCGGTATGCCGGAAAAGCAGGAGCACTACCGGCATTAAGCAATCGCTTTGCGCATGTCCGCGATGACCGCACGATAATCCTTCTGCCCGAAGATCGCCGAGCCAGCGACGAAGGTATCCGCACCGGCATTGGCGATATCGGCGATATTGTCCACTTTTACCCCGCCATCGACTTCGAGCCGAATCGACCGGCCGCTGCGGTCGATCAGTTCGCGTGCCTGGCGCAGTTTCTCGAGCGCGGTCGGGATAAAGCTTTGGCCGCCGAAACCGGGGTTGACCGACATGATCAGGACCAGGTCGAGCTTGTCGAGCACATAGTCCAGATAGTCCAGCGGCGTTGCCGGGTTGAATACCAGACCGGCCTTGCAGCCGCATTCGTGGATCAAGCCAATGGTGCGGTCGATGTGCTCGCTGGCCTCCGGATGAAAGCTGATCAGGCTGGCGCCGGCCTTGGCGAAATCCGGCACGATGCGATCGACAGGCTTGACCATCAAATGCACGTCGATCGGCGCGGTGATGCCGTGCTTGCGCAGGGCTTCGCAGACCAGCGGGCCGATCGTCAGATTCGGCACATAGTGATTGTCCATCACGTCGAAATGAATCCAGTCCGCGCCGGCGGCGATGACGCTGTCGACTTCTTCGCCGAGCGTGGCGAAGTTCGCGGAGAGGATGGACGGTGCGATGACGGCGGATTGTTTCATTGCGATTCCTGAATCTGCGGATACTATTTGGTCGCGCTATTTGGTCGCGCTATTTGGTCGCACTATTTGATACCGCGCTCGCTGCGTATTGTTTCATATGCCGCATTGATCTCGCGCGCGCGATCTTCGGCGCGGCGCTTCAATTCCTCCGGCACGTCGCCGAGCTTGTCCGGGTGATGCTGGCTGATCAGTTTGCGGTAGGCGCGTTTGATCTCGCCGTCGCCCGCGCCGCGGGCCAGGCCGAGCACGGCGTAGGGATCCTTGCCAGGCGGCGTCCCGCGTGGCGCTTGCTGCGACCGTTCATTGGCGCTTCCCGCCGTGGCATAAGCGTAGCCTCTCATCGCCGCGAGTGCAGCCAATTCGCGCTCGTGCACGCCCAGCGCCCAGCACAGCTGGCGCACGATCGCGAATTTGCCCGGCGCCAGCGGGCCTTCGGCGTAAACGATGTCGAGCAGCAAATCCAGCAGCAGATAAGCCAGATTGCGGCGACCGCCACACCAGGCTTTCAAGTCGGCGATGGCCAGATTCACGAGAAACCCATCCTGCTTGCCGGCAGTGAATCGCTCAATCGCATTCGCGCGCTGCGTTGGCGAGAGTTGCATGCGCGCCATCAGGTTTTCGGCGGCGGCGATTTCCGGCTGCGAGACGCGGCCATCGGATTTGGCGATCGCTCCAGCCAGGCCGAACAGAGGTCCGATGAACGCGCTCGACGTGCCGGCGGCCCGATGCTGCAGGCGTAGGGCGCCGCTATCCCAGAGGTGGCCGATGGCCGCGCCGATCAGCATCCCGAAAGGATGACGAAACAACCACAAGCCAAGCAGGGCGCCGATCAGCTTGCCAAGAATATTCATGGAACGCTGGGCGCTGCCAGCTGCTGATCCGCGTACCACCGCAGCACTTGGTTGAGTTCGGTGGCGTTGAGCATCCCCGCCGCCGCGCGCATGGCCGCAACGTCGCGCGCACCGGACTGATACTGCGCCAGCGCGTTGCGCAGGTAATCCAGATTCTGGCCGGCCAGGTTCGGAATGGTTTTTCCCGTAGCGATGCCGCGTTCGCCGTGGCAGGCAGCGCACAGGCCAAGCCGCTGCGGCGGGGTTTGCGCATGCGCAGACAGTGCGAATCCCGCGCCGGCGATGGCGAGCGCAATGGCGATCAAATAGGGCATGTTGGTGGGGCGACGTGCATCGGGAAGCAATTTTAGCAGTCCGGACGGTGCATCTGCGGAATGCGCCGCTGTCCCGGTAGAATGCGCGCCTGTTCCCGGAGTCATTCCCCGTGCCCACGACCCTGCTGCAATCCGATCTTGCCGGCCTGAACCTTATTCACCAAGGCAAGGTGCGCGATGTCTACGCGTTGTCCGAGCGTGAGTTGTTGATCGTCGCCAGCGATCGACTTTCTGCGTTCGATGTCGTATTGCCCGATCCGATTCCCGGCAAGGGCGAGATGTTGTGCCAGATCAGCAATTTCTGGTTCGCAAAGACCGCGCACTTGATGCCGAATCAGCTGACCGGAAAA
>JANXVS010000430.1 GCA_025351555.1 Pseudomonadota bacterium
GGGTGCCGTCATCCGGCCCGTACGGTACGCCACGGGCGGCATAACCGAACAGGCGTCGTGTTTCGTTGGAAACATCCGGCTGCTCATCGCTGGGGCCATCGCAGGCGGTCAGGCCCCAGCAGTTTTCATCGTAGCCAGCGAATTCGTGCGGGTTGCGCTTGGCATACTCGCGTTGGATGTAGACGGCGCGCCGGCTGTTTTCGAAATAGTCCGAGTGCTTCTCGCACATGAAGCCGTCGGCAATACCGCGAAAATCAATCCATGCGTGCGAGAATTGGTGCACGAACAGCGGCCCCGCATAAAGATAATCGTGGTCGTACAGGTTTTCCCACTGATAGGTGAGCGTCCACGCCTTGTAGCAATCGCCCACGATCGGATGCGTAGGCGAACCCATCGCAAGCACATACAGCAGGATGGCTTCGCTATAGCCTTCCCAGCCGTAATGCAGGAATCCGCATTCGGGTTTCCAGCCTTGCCGGATCGTGTCGCCGTCATCCTGTGCCCAACGCCAATCGATGCGGCGATACAGTAAGTCGACCAGCTCACGCAATTCAGTCTCGTCGGTCGACTCCGCGGTGAAATACCTGCCCGCAGTCAGCGCGCCGGCGATGAGCAACGCGGTATCGACCATCGACAATTCCGATCGCCACACGCGGACGCCTGTGTGGATATCAAGAAAGTGATAGTAGAACCCCTTGAAGCCGGTCGCCGCAGGGCTGCCGCTCTGATCGCTGTCGCGGAAGAAACGCAGCGCCGCGAGACTGCGTTGGACCGCAGCGGCACGTTCCATCCAGCCGCGTTCCACCGCCACGGCGTACGCCGACAGCGCAAAACCGACTACCGCGATGCTGACCGGGGAGTTGTCGCGCGAGTTGTCGGCGACTAGTCCGTTAAGCGGATTCACTTTCTGCAGGAAGTAGCCGAAGGCGTCACGCTGGAGCTGATCGAGCAGTGCCTCGTCCGTGAGAGTGGCTAGTTGAGTCATCGGACGGATGCTACTCCGGCTGGCTCAATCAAGCATCGGGTTCCTGCTCGATCATACCTTCGTTCATTGTCACTACACGATCAGCCAGCTCATGCGCTTCGTTCTCGTCATGAGTCACGAAAATCGTCGTGTAACCGGTGTCGTCGTGCAGTTGGCGCAACCACGCACGCAACTCCCTTCTGGTCTTGGAGTCGAGCGCGCCGAACGGCTCGTCGAGCAGCAGCACGCGCGGCTCAATCGCCAGCGCGCGCGCCAGTGCCACGCGTTGGCGCTGGCCGCCGGACAATTGCGTGGGATAGCGTTTTTCCAGCCCCTTGAGCTGCACCAGGTCTAGCAGTTCCAGACCGCGCCGCTGGATTTCGTTTTTTTGCGGGCGCTGCGCGCGCGTGCGCATGCGCAAGCCGAACGTGATGTTGTCGAGCACGCTCATGCGCTTGAACAATGCATAGTGCTGGAACACGAAACCGACGCGACGCTCCTGCACACTCAGATGGGTGGCGTCGATGTCACCGAAACGGATGCTGCCCTGATTGATCGTTTCCAGTCCCGCGATCGCGCGCAACAGCGTCGTCTTGCCCGAACCGGATGGCCCGAGCAGCGCGAGCAATTCGCCTGAGGCGATATCGAGCTGGATATCGCGCAAGGCGACGACATCGCCGTAGTTTTTGCCGAGATTGCGTATTGAAATATCCATGCCCTACTCAATTTCCACGCAAAGCGGTGAGTTCGTCGCCATGTCGCCACTCGAGAAAATTCTTCAGCGCCAGGGTCACGAATCCGAGCAGCGCAAGCAGCGATGCCACGGCAAACGCGGCACTATATTCGCCCGGATCGTTGTAGAGCATCTCCACCTGCAGCGGCATCGTATTGGTCAGGCCGCGCACATGACCGCTGACCACCGACACCGCGCCGAACTCGCCCATCGCCCGCGCGTTGCACAACAGCACGCCGTAGAGCAGACCCCAGCGGATGTTCGGCATGGTCACGTGCCAGAACGTGCGCCAGCCATTGGCGCCGAGGGTCAATGCCGCCTGCTCTTCGTTGGTGCCTTGCGCCTGCATCAACGGAATCAGCTCGCGCGCCACAAACGGAAACGTGACGAACGTGGTCGCCAGCACGATGCCTGGCAGCGCGAAGATGATCTTGATGTCGTGCTCGCTGAGCCACGCACCGAACCAGCCTTGCCTGCCGAACAGGAGTACGAAAACCATGCCGGCGATCACCGGCGATACCGAGAACGGCAGATCGATCAGGGTGGTCAACAGACTTTTGCCGCGAAACTCGAACTTGGCAATGGCCCAAGCCGCGGCGACGCCGAACAGCGTGTTCAGCGGCACCGCGATCACGGCCGTGAGCACAGTCAAGCGGATCGATGCCAGGGTATCGGCATCGCCGAGCGCGGCAAAAAACACCGGCAGGCCGCTCGCCAACGCTTGCGTGAACACGACGAGCAGCGGCAGCAAAAGAAATACGGTGAGAAACAGCAGGGTCACGCCAATCAGCACCCAGCGCACTGGCGCCGGTTCGCGCAAGGCGTTGCGAGAGCGGCTGCTAGCCATGCCGGCGGTTCCAGGTTTGCAGCAGATTGATCGCGAACAGGATCGCGAACGACATCACCAGCATTGCGCAAGCCAGCGCGGTGGCTCCAGCATAATTGAACTCGTCGAGCCGGATCATGATCAGCAGCGGCGCGATCTCGGACACATTTTGCAGGTTGCCAGCGATAAAGATGATCGAGCCATATTCGCCGACCGCGCGCGCAAACGCGAGCGCCGCGCCGGTCAGCAGCGCCGGCAATACAGTCGGCAGGATGATGTGCACGATGGTTTGCCGGCGCGTTGCACCGAGCGTTGCGGCAACTTCCTCCAGCTGCTTCTCGGCTTCTTCAAGCACGGGTTCCAGTGTGCGCACGACGAACGGCAGACTGATGAACACCATGGCGACAATGATGCCCAGCGGCGTGTACGCGACCTTGATGCCGAGGTTGGCCAGCGGTGCGCCGAGCCAGCCGTGTTCGGAGTACAGCACCGTCAGCGCGATACCGGCGACCGCTGTCGGCAAGGCAAACGGCAGATCGATCATGGCGTGGAACAACCGCTTGCCGGGAAAGTCGTAGCGCACGAATGTCCACGCGATCAAGGCACCAAACACGGTGTTGATCGTCGCCGCGGCGAGCGCACCACCGAAACTCAGGGTCAATGCATGCAGCACACGGGCGGACGACAGCGCGTTCCACAAACCCTCGATACCGAGTCCCGCCGCGCGCAGGAACAGTGCCGCCAGCGGAATCAGCACCAGCAGCGAAAGATACGTCAACGTGAAGCCGAGACTCAGCCCGAAACCGGGCAGCACCGAGCGTGATGATCTGGTGGTGAACGGAGCACGCGGCGACGCGGCGGTAGGGCCCATGGCAACAGCTATCGGCGACGGGAGTGTCGTAGTGCTCATGCTAACTTAGCCACCGCGCAAGCGCGAGCGGGCGCGGTGTGCGCGTCCGCTGCAACCAAGTCTTCATCAGGCAGATCTTGAACAGGCCGATTTCATCAAGGATTGGGCGCTTTGTAGATCTGGTCGAACACACCCTCGTCGCCGAAGAATTTCGGCTGCGCCACTTTCCAGCCACCGAATTGCTGGATTGTAACGAGTTCAATTTTCGGAAAATCCTTGGCATGACGCGCGGCGACCGCCGGATCGAGCGGCCGATAGTGATTGCCCGCGATGATTTCCTGCGCCTGCGGCGTATAGAGAAAGCGCAAGTAGGCTTCCGCAATGTTTTCGGTACCGTGCTTCTTGACGTTCTTGTCGATCACTGCGACTGGCGGTTGCGCAAGTATCGACAGTGACGGTGCGACGATGTCGAACTTGTCCGCGCCGAATTCCTTCTGTGCCAGATACGCCTCGCTTTCCCAGGAGATCAGCACGTCGCCGACGCCGCGCTGGGCGAAGGTCAGGGTCGCCCCGCGGGCGCCGGAATCGAGCACGGGTACATTTTTATACAATTTTGCAATAAACTCGCGCGCCCTGCCCTCGTCATTCGCATTCGCCTTGAGCGCGTAGGCCCAGGCGGCGAGAAAATTCCAGCGCGCGCCGGCCGAGGTCTTCGGGTTCGGCGTGATCACCGCAATGCCGGGCTTGATGAGGTCTGCCCAATCCTTGATGCCTTTCGGGTTGCCCTTGCGCACCAGCAGCACGATCGTCGAAGTGTACGGCGTGCTGTCGCTGGGTAGCCGCGATTGCCACTCTGCTGGCAGCAGGTCGCCGTTGTTGTGCAGCGCATCGATGTCCGAAGCAATGCCGAGCGTCGCGACATCGGCATCGAGCCCATCGATGATCGACCTGGCCTGCTTGGACGATCCGCCGTGGGATTGCTTGATCGTCAGCGTGTCGCCTGTTTTTACTTTCCAATCAGCAACGAAAGCCGCGTTTATCTGCTGATACAACTCGCGCGTCGGATCGTAGGAGACATTGAGCAGGGTGACCTCTTTGGCCTGCGCGACAACCGTGAAAGCAAGTCCGGCAAGCAGTGCTGTGAACGAGCGCTTCATGAAGGCTCCAGTATGATTTCAGTGAGTCTACCCTGCAGCGCACAATCGTCTAACTAGTGCTTGACCGAAAACCCCTGTACTCCATCAACGGCGCTGGTTTCCGCAGTCTTTGACGAAGCGAAGATGCGGGTGAATGGATCGTGTTTTCACCTGCGGGCG
>JANXVS010000431.1 GCA_025351555.1 Pseudomonadota bacterium
CAAATTTGCTGGAATACATGACCAATCAAAGGTCTGACCGCTGCCGCCCTGCCCGCCGGCGGCGTGGCCGTCGAGCAGAAATCCCGTCGCCTGCGGATGCGCGGCAACCACCTTGCCGACAACCGCGCCAGCATTGGGACCGCCACCCATCGCCATAGCTTTCAGGTAAGGGCAACCAAAGCGCACGCACTCGAGCGCCGATTCGCCGCCGTGGAATTGCAGCAGATCCGGCTGGATCGTGCTCACCGCCTCGGCGATCCATCCCGGCTCGTCATCCATGAACAGCACCACGGCCGTGACAAACGGGGGCAGCGATGCGCGGATCTTGCGGGCCTGTTCGATATCGACAAACCGGCTACTTTTTCGCGCCAGCACCATGCCAATCGCATCGACGCCGAGCGCGACTGCCAACTGCGCATCGGCGACGCGGGTCATGCCGCAGAACTTGATGCGGGTGCGTCGAATGGAATTATTAGGTGTCACGACAGAGTTACCTCGACTGGCAAACCGCACTCTGGCGGATACGCCGGCCCCAGAAACACCAGACCTTGCGCCGGCGCGGTTGGTCCGGCAACCGCGCGATCACGTCCGGCCAGTAATTGTGCAATCCACGCCGGCGACGCATCACCACACCCGACGGGCAGCAGGGAGCCGACGATGTTGCGCACCATGTGATGCAGGAAGGCATTGGCCTGGATTTCGATTGCTAGTTGTTCGCCGTCACGCATGACGCTGATCGCGTGCACGCAACGGGTGGGCGAACGCGCCTGGCAGGCCACGGTGCGAAACGCGCTGAAATCGTGTTCGCCAACCAGCGCTTGCGCGGCTTGATGCATAGCGGCGGCATCCAGCGACCGACGCTCCCAGGTGACGTAGCGGGCTTGCAATGCCGGCCGCACAGCGCGATTCAGGATCACATAGCGATAGCGCCGCGCGCGCGCGCCGAAGCGTGCATGAAAATCCTCAGCCACAGGTTTCACCCAGCGCACCGCAATGCTGGCTGGCAGCCGCGAATTGGCACCCAAGGTCCAGCCGCGTTCGCTGCGTTGGGCATTGGTGTCGAAGTGGATGACCTGGCAATAAGCGTGCACCCCGGCATCGGTACGACCTGCGCAGATGACTTGGATGGACTCGTCGGCGACAAACGACAGAGCGCTCTCGACCGCTCCCTGGATCGAGTTGCCGTCGCGCAGCCGTTGCCAGCCGAAAAAACCGGTGCCGTCGTATTCGATGCCGAGCGCGATGCGCAAGAGCGGACTCCAGGTAAAAACCAGCCTGAATTGTATCCCGCAAACGCAACAGGCCGGGTTGCCCCGGCCTGACATCTGGATCCCGTGTCATCGGCCATCCATGGCCTGCACGGGATGACTTCATCCTGAAATCATCTAATCTCGGCAAGCAACTTGCGCGCTTCGACTTTTTGCGCGTCGTTGCCTTCAGCCATGACTTCATCAAGCATCGAGCGCGCCCCTTCCGGGTCGCCCATGTCCAGATACGCCTTGGCCAGATCAAGTTTGGTGCCGATCGCATCTTCGCCAGCGAAGAAATCCTCTGCCGGCGGCGCCACCGGCGCCGGTGCAGGAGGCGCCTGGAATGCCGGCGGCGGTGGTGTCGGGCCGACCAGGGTCTGCTCGTGCGAGAAATCCACCTCGTGTGCCGGCATAACGGCCCCGGCAGCGGCAGCGGCGGCGTGGTCGGTCAGATCGAAATCAAAGCCCTCCTCGGCAGAGGCCTTGGCAACATGCGCGTCGGGCGTACCGAGATCGAACGAGTCATCATGCGTGTGTCCGTCCCCACCAAGATGGCCGAAACCGGCGTGGTCGTCATGGGCATGTTCGTCGTGGGTGTAAGCATCGCCGGCCAGATCCGCGCTGCCGCCGAACAGCGGATTGTGCGGGCACAGTTGCTCGCCCATCGTCCGCACCTGCTGCCATTCGGGCTGGGTCGGGTCGGCAATATGCGCATACATGGCTTCGGCGGCGGCCTCGAACTTGGTCGCGTTGTGTTGCGCGTAGTAAAGGCTCAGTAGTTCCAGCGACAGATGCGGATCACCCGGATGCTGCGCCAGCGCATCGAGCAGGTTGTGCTCGTCTTCACTGACCATCTCGGTGGCGTGCTCGTCAAACTCGTCCGACCCTGCGACAGGCATCAGTACAGGTTTGGGCTTGCGCATGAAACGCATCAGCGCAAGCAGGCCGATCAGCAACAGACCCAACCCGCCAGCCAGTAGTGCCATATTGTTTTGATACCAAGGTTGGTCAGCCGAAAGCGGCGCGACGGGTTTGGGCGTCGTCGCAGGCGGTGGTGTTACTGGCTTGACTGTCGGGGTCACCGCCGGCGGATTGGCTGTAATGCTGACCGGCGCACTGGTCGGCGGCGTAATCACCGGCGTGGTGGTAACGGTGGAGGGAACCGAAGGCGGCGGCGTGCTCGCGGTTGTCGTCGCGGGCGGCGTTGCTGCCGGGGTTGTTGCGTCGGGCTTGGGTGTGGTCGCCGGTGTAGTAGCAGCCGACGTGAGACTGCTTGCTGGCGACGTAGCACTCGGGGTTGCATTGGGCGCCGGCGTGCTCGCAATCGGCGTTGCCGCAGCTGGCGCAGTCGTCGTCGGCGTTGCCGGCTTGGCCGGCGTGCTCTTGTCGCTGGCGCTGATGTCGCCCCAGATATCTTTCGCCGTCAGTTTCGGTTCGGTCTTCGCACCCGCGTCCGTGGGTTTCACGGCTGTTTCGGCTGGCTTGGTTGCCGATGCCAGCGGGGTTTCAGTAGGCTTGCTGGTTGCTGCCGGCGGCGGCGTGGCGACTACAGCCTTGCTGGATTGAAGCTGCTTGAGCTTGTTTTGCAGGTCGGCGATTTCCGATTCCTTGAGCGTAAGCAGGCGCTGATCCTTGCCGTTCAGATCCTCAAGCTGCTTGACCCGCGACCTGAGCTCGCTGGCTTCCTGCTCGCGGCTGGCCAAAGCTTCCTTGGTGCGCGTCAGCTCGGCTTTTGTTTCGGCGCTGGTGCCTGTGCCTGTCGACGGTCCGGGATGATCGCCGGTCGTCTGGCTATCTTTGCCAGCGCGCGGCGGCACTAAGGCGAGATGCTCGCTGGGCTTGGTACCGGTGGCCGTTTCGGGCTTGGCCGCGGCTGAGGATTTGGGTGCGCCGGCATTGGCGACAACGGTCGGTTTGGCCACGGCGGCGTTGCCGCTCCAGGCGGCATTCTGCTCACGCACCGCCGCAGCGGCG
This sequence comes from Pseudomonadota bacterium, assembly GCA_025351555.1. Classification (GTDB taxonomy): domain Bacteria; phylum Pseudomonadota; class Gammaproteobacteria; order Xanthomonadales; family Rhodanobacteraceae; genus Rudaea. The sequence goes on from JANXVS010000431.1 coordinate 3,225, forward strand.
GCCATCGACGAACCGCTCGCCTTGACGTCATCGCCCGATGGAATGCGCAGGATGGCGCCGCGCTTGAGCGCGTTGATATTGTCTTTGTAGAACGCCTTCGGATTGGCCTTGAGCAGGGCCAGCATCATTTGATTGACGTTGGTGGAATCGTCCGGCTTGGTCGCGCGCGCGACTTCCGACAAAGTCTCACCTTGCGCCACCGGGCCATAATCGCCTGCCGCAGCGGCATGGGCTGGCGCGGCGGCCGGTGCAGGCTTGGGTGCCGGCGTCGGTTTCGGGGTCGGCGCCGGCTGGGTTTCGGCCGCGACAGCGTGTGGCGGTTTCACCGCAATGGGCTTGGGCTTGGGCTGCCTTTCCTCGACCAGTTTCTGCGCCGGAGCCGGTGCGGCTTCTCTTGCCGGCGCCACGGTCGCGCTGGAACCACGCACTGGCGCCATGACCGGCGGATCCAGCAACACGGTGTATTCGCGCAGCAATTTGCCTTTCGGCCAATTCACTTCGACCAGAAAATCAAGGAACGGCTCGCGCACGATATCCTTGGTTGTCAGCTTGATCACCGGCTGGCCGCGGCCATTGGTAGACATCGAAAAATCGATCGGCACGCTTACCCGGGCGCGGCTCAAACCCACGCGCTGGAAATCCTCGGCGGTCGCCAGGCCAACGGTTAGTCCGCTGGCCTCCGCTGGGGAATCCGTGGTGACGGTGATCTCGGCATCAAGCGGCTGGTTCAAGCCAGATTTGACCTGGATCGACCCCAAGCCCACTGCGAACGCATTACCACCGATCAACGCCAACGCAATGGCGAGCGATAATTTGGACGGTCCACTCATGAGGTCGTTCCCCCGAAGACAATAAAGGTAAGCCCAGCGCAATCCCAAGCTCGAAAATGCCTTATAAATCGGGTAGGGATGAGCCATTGCTGGCTCACCCCTCCCTTAGAACCGTGCGTGCGAGTTTCCCCGCACACGGCTCGAGTCTATTACAAAGTCCCCGAAGAAACCGGTTTAACTACCGATAATCCAAGGGAATGTAGCGTAGCATGACATATTGGATGCAAAAGTAAACGGTTCCGAAGGTTGTCGGAACCACCATGCGTTTTATACTGAATATGGTGGTCATGCCAACCTGTTTCCTTCGTAATCCGCGTTTTACACACCAAGCACAAGCCCTCCTGGGATTTATATAGGCGAATCCACTGCTTACGATGACGCCTGTCGTTCAACAGACGTTCCTGCCGCAGCCGTTCGCCATACAACTCGTCGGTCGGATCAAAGGGATTGTAATCCCCTTTGACTTTCCTGTGCCGTCGGATTGGCGTACCGCTCAACTGGTAGAGCTCAACCCGCACTTTTCTGCCATCGTCTTTGGTCGCTGTGGTTGCAAACACCCACTTGCGAGTGTCTTGGGGCGGAAAGTATTTCTTCCGTATCCACTGTGCGCTCTTCTTCGGGTGTCGCCGTTTCGCCCACCGCCAGAGTACCCGGAACATCAGGTGCTCCATGCGGCTGAATGTCGCTTTTGCGACTACGGGACTGTGATATTGCGCCCAGCCTCGTAGGATCGGATTCAACAGTCGAATTAAATTCTCCTGTCTGGCCGTCTTGTTGGTGCTGATGACCTCCTTGACCTTGCGATAGAACGCTTGCGCGTTTTTCTTGCTTGGCCGGATAAGAAGTTTCCCGTTTGTATACTTGCGGAAATTCCATCCGAGGAAGTCAAAGCCGTCGTCCACATGCACGATCCGCGTTTTCTCCTTGGATAGTTGCAATCCCCGCTCAGCGAGGAAGACTTCCACCCACGGTTTGACTTCGGACTCCAGTACCTCTTTCGAAGTGCCAGTGATCACAAAGTCGTCAGCGTATCGAACCACGTGAACTTTTAGCTTTGTGGATTTTGCCGCTCCCCATGTCGCGCGCAAGCGCTTGACGAGTTGCGATTCCAATCCATTCAGCGCCATGTTCGCCAAGGTGGGTGAAATGATCCCACCCTGCGGCGTTCCGGCATCGCTTGCCTGAAGCTGGCCTTTGTATACAACGCCAGCCTTCAACCACTTGCGCAGGATCGCCTTGTCCATGGGGACGTGGTTCACCAGCCACTCGTGGTTAATGTTGTCAAAGCAGCCTTTGATGTCCGCCTCCATCACCCATGGGGCCGAAGCCTTTTGGGAGAGTGAGACGAACAATTGGCTCATGGCATCGGCCGTCGAGCGATTGATCCGGAATCCGTAAGAATTCGGATCGCTCGTGGACTCTGCCACAGGCGCCAAAGCCAGCAAGTACAGGGCCTGCATCGCCCTGTCCCGCATGGTCGGGATACCCAGAGGGCGCTCCTTTCCATTGGCCTTGGGAATAAAGACTCTCCGGAGTGGCAGAGGCTTGTATCCGCGCCGCTTCAACTCGCCGATGGCTCGCCACCGGCGTTCAGGTGTCTCCCACAGCTCTCGATCGACGCCTGCCGTTCGCTTGCCTTGGTTCTCGGTCACCCGCCGCACGGCCAACAACTTGCCGGACAGCGAGCGGGTCAGCATCCGTTGCAGGGTTTTCACCTTGCGCCAGTTGCCTTCCAGTGTCGCCTTCGCGATTCGTATCTGCGTTCCTCGGACGTTTCGCTCGACACGCCGCCAATCGGCGTCGTGCCAGTTCTGCGGAGCGTCGGAAAGCGCAGACACGATGGTTTCATCGTGCTCTCTCATGCTTCTTTCCTCTTGGGTTATTCCCCAAGCGAAAGGCGCATGTATCCCCGAAGGGGCATGCGCCCCGTCGGGGAATTGTTGTGGATGGATCGGTTGCACTGATGCATCCGTCAAGTGAGGTCAATCAGTCGTATCGCGACGATAGACCAGATGGAAGTGGGCGCACTTTCGTGCGGAGTGATGTTGCAACTCCTATCCGGACGATTACAGCCCGGCGTTCGCTTTTTCCGTCATCTCATACCCGCATGGCCAACGGCTCCCCTTGCGAGTTGCCTGCCCGTTGCGATTCGTCGACCCGGCATTCCGGCTCGACGTTTTGGCACGGGCAGCCATACGGGCTTGCCACGTTCCCTGCTCACCACACGACCGATTTAGGGTCCGCCTTTCCACCGATGGTCTGTATGACGACGTGCTCCTTATTGCGAGAGGAGCAACCGACCACATTGCCTTTTGGCTGATGCCTGTCAGCAGCTTTGGCATCGCAGTTATTACGGTGTTTATCAGCAGTTCACTTGCATTACCCATGTCGATCAGCCTAGCCCCTCAACCCCGTACTGCTGGGATCTCCATGCGTCGCCTCACAGCAACCGCACGCCCATAAGAAGGGAACATTGTCCGGAAAGCTTCACACCCCACCGTTACCAGTGACGCATGTTTCCGTAGGCTACTGCCCGTCGCAGGACAGGTCCGCTACTCCCGCGAAAAATAAACGGGAGCTGAACGATGATGAGTAGAGCGATGCTCTACGCATTGTTTACGGAGCCTTTTGCGGGCTCGGTAGGCACGAGTTGGTTCGCAGTAAGACTGCGGAGAGAAACAAAATACTCCCAGCCTCACCGTTGCGGTGAAGTCCGAGAGCACCCTCTCGGGCTTCACAACTCATTGCTTCACCTGAGAAATTGCTTCCTTCAGGCGTCCTTCGTTTGCAGGTTTAGCAGCCTGCTTCCGCACAATGCGAACACGAGCTTACGTGTCGCACCACAATCGTAACTATAGGTCACAGGTAAGTTTTTGCCAATATCTCGGCGATCTGTACCGCGTTCAGGGCGGCGCCCTTGCGAATATTGTCCGAAACGACCCACAAGTCCAGTCCGCGCGGGTGCGAAATATCCTCGCGGATACGGCCGACATAGACGGCATCGGTGCCCGCGGCATCACCTACCGGAGTCGGATAGCCGCCGGCTTTGCGCTCGTCCATAACGACCACACCTGGCGCTTTTTCAAGCAGCGCGCGCGCCTGGTTCGCGCTGATCTTCTCGCGAGTTTCAATATGCACGGCTTCAGCATGGCCGTAGAACACCGGCACGCGCACCGCCGTCGGGTTCACCTGGATCGACTCGTCGCCGAGGATCTTGCGCGTCTCCCAGACCATCTTCATTTCTTCCTTGGTGTAACCATTGTCCATAAAGTCGTCGATGTGCGGGATCACATTGAACGCGATCTGTTTGCTGAACTTGACCGCCTTGACCGGCTGGAAATTGAGCAGCGCGGCAGTTTGTTTGCCCAGTTCTTCCAGCCCGGAGCGTCCGGCACCGGAAACGGACTGATACGTCGCCACATTGATGCGTTCGATGCCGACGGCGCGATGGATCGGCGCCAGCGCGACCAGCATCTGCATGGTCGAGCAGTTCGGGTTGGCGATGATGCCGTGCCGCGTATAACCGGCAATCGCTTCCGGATTGACTTCGCTCACCACCAGCGGAATATCATCCTGGTAACGGAATTCGGATGTGTTGTCGATCACCACCGCGCCGGCCGCCGCCGCGCGCGGCGCGTGCTCACGGCTGACCTTGCCGCCGGCCGAGAAAAACGCGATATCGACGCCGGCGAAATCGCACTTGGCCAAGTCCTGCACCGTGATCTGTTTGTTGCCGAACTCGACCTTGCCGCCGGCCGAACGCGCACTCGCCAAAGGCAACAATTCGCCGACTGGGAATTTACGCAGCGCAAGAATGCTGAGCAAAGTCTCGCCGACGGCACCGGTCGCGCCGACCATGGCTACTTTGTATTGCTTGCCCGGATTCTGGGTCATGAACCGTTGCCCACCTTCACAAGTTGTATAGATTCGTACAAGTTTTTCAGCACGCATCACCGGGTATGCGCGGCGTTACTTCGCCGACATCACCGCACTGCGCCCGATGGCGCAGCGCATGATCCATAAGCACCAGCGCGACCATCGCTTCGGCAATCGGCGTGGCTCGGATGCCAACACAGGGATCGTGGCGGCCCTTGGTGCGCACCTCGACTTCTTCACCGGCAAGATTGATCGTGCGCCCGGGAATC
>JANXVS010000442.1 GCA_025351555.1 Pseudomonadota bacterium
CGACCCCAGCCAGAATGGCCAAGGGCTCGTGATCGATGTGACAAACCCGGATGCAGGCAACAACCGCTTGCTTCTGCTGACCTGGTTCGTGTTCTCCAACGGCCAGCCGACCTGGGTGCAAGGCGTAGGCGTTCCCAAAGCCGGTAGCGGTTCTGCGGCCAACACGGTGGTAGTGCAGATGGATCAAGTCGCCATCTTCAAGGGCGCCTCGTTCCCGCTGGGTGAAGCGCACGCGGCGGCAAATCTGTGGGGCAGCATCACCCTCACGTTCACCGATGCGAACACCGGCAACATGCGCTGGACGAGCAGTTATCCGGGATTCAATTCCGGTTCCATGCCGATCAAGCATTTCCTCGCAGTAGGATTGCCAGCGCAGGATGCACCAGGCGCGCAGATCAAGTCGTGCTACTCCGGCAACTGGTTCAACCCGGCGCAGTCTGGACACGGCTTCGAGTTCGAGGTCCTGCCAACCACGCCAGCATTTTTGTCAGTGGATTGGTTTGCATTCGCGCCGAACGGAACGCCGGTGTGGCTGCAAGGCGCCGGAGCGATCAGAGGCAACAGCGCACAAATGCACCTGCAGCTGATCGATGGCGCGGGTGCGCAATTCCCACCGAACTACGATCCGGGTGGGATCACCCAGCATGACTGGGGCACCGCAACATTCACGTTCACCGACTCTTCGCACGGATCGGTGACGTGGAACTCGACGATTACCGGTTACGGTTCCGGCACGCAACCGTTGCAGCCGCTGGCGAAGGGATTGATGGATCGGCGTGGGTGTCAGTAGCGACGATCGGCCAATCAGCTCTCGCGCTCGGCGACGTAACGCGCCAGGGCGATGAGTTCGGTCATGCACGCGCCATGCGGCTGTAGTGCGGCGACGGCCGCGTCCGTCAGTTCGGCAAGTTTGGCACGCGAGGCCTGCATGCCGAGGATTGCCGGATACGTCGGTTTGCCGTTGGCGGCGTCCTTGCCGGCAGTCTTGCCGAGCGTGGCGCTGTCGCCTTCGACGTCGATAATGTCGTCGCGGATCTGGAACGCAAGACCGATGCAGTGGCCGTAGTGATCCAGTGCTGCGAGCATGGCTTTGTCGCGGCAGCCGGCGGCGAGCGCACCCAGACGTACCGAGGCGCGAATCAGCGCGCCGGTTTTGTGCACATGCATGCGCTCGAGTTCGTCGGGCGTCAGTCGTTGGCCGACCGCAGCCAGATCCAGCGCCTGACCGCCGGCCATGCCGTATGAACCGCACGCCGTCGCCAGGATTTGCAATATTTCCACATGTGTACTTGAATCGGCCTTGAGTGCCGAATCGGCAGCCAGCACTTCAAATGCGAGCGCCTGCAGCGCGTCGCCGGCGAGTATCGCCATGGCCTCGCCAAAGGCGACGTGGCAGGTGGGTTGGCCGCGCCGCAGCGAATCGTCGTCCATTGCCGGCAGATCGTCGTGCACCAGCGAATAGGCGTGGATGATCTCGACCGCCGCAGCGGCCGCGTCGAGCGTTTCCAACGGCGCTGCGAGCGCGGTGCCGGTTGCGTAGACAAGTACCGGACGCAGCCGCTTGCCGCCACCAAGCACGGCGTAGCGCATGGCGCGATGCAATTCTTGTGGCGGTTGGTCTTCCGGCGGCAGTGCCCGCGCAAGAAAGATGTCGGCGCGCGCGCTGTAGGCGATCAGCGCCGGCGGCGGATCAAGGGGTCTCAATGTCAAAGTCTTTCGCGTCGTCCGGAGATTGCGGATCGGATAGCAGTTTCACGCGCAACTCGGCCTGCTCCAGCGCGCCCTGACAATTGCGGTACAGCGCGACGCCGCGTTCGAACGACTTGAGCGAGTCGTCCAGACTCTGGTCGCCGTGCTCCATGCGTTCGACCAGCTTTTCGAGTTCGTCCAGCGACTTTTCAAACTCGGCGATCTGGCTGCTGTCGGCTGGCTTGGTTTCGGCAGATTTTTTTTCTGGTTTCGGCATGGCGCGCAAGCTATCGCAACCGCGCGGCGGAATCAATGTTTCTCGTCCACACGATGCGTGCGCCGAGCCGGGCGCACAGATCGTGCGCCGCGGCGCTCAGAAACACATCGCCAGCCGCGATCAACTCATTCTCGGCATAAATCAGCGGCATCTGCGCGCGCTGCCACGGCGGAATTCCGCCTTCCTGCAGCAGCAGGCGCAGGTCGCGCATGTGCGGCTTGCCGGCGGGTTTCAGGCGTTCGCCGCCTTGGCGATAGCGCACGCGTAACGCGACATCGAATTCACTATCGCCGTGCGTATCCGATTGCAGCGCCAGGGTGCCGCCCGCGGGCAAGTCGAGTGTGGAGCCGTTCCAGTCGACTTGCCAGTTCTGCGGTAACGACGGCGCGGGCCGCATCGCGTAAAGCCAATCGCGATAACGCCGTACTTCGGTGCCACTCCAGCGCACACAGGGCAGACGATCGGCTGCGGCTTCGCGCAACTGGCGTTCGATCTGCGCGACGTGTGTGTGCGTCGGCTCGCCCAGCCGCAGTTCGCGCAGCCAGTGGCGCAGCACTTGATCGCGCAAGGCGTCAGGCAGGGCGAGCCAGTCGCGCCAGCGCACGGTCGCCGGCTCCGGGCCGCGAAGTTTTTCCAGCGCAGCGATGCTTTGTGCCTGGATCAGATCCGCTGCGTTGCGCGCCCAGGTGGCGCTATGCGCGAGCGCGGCGTGCGCATCGGGCCAGCGCTGTGCCAGCCGCGGCAGAATTTCCGCGCGCAGGAAATTCCGGCGCAGATGCGTGTCGGCATTGCTGGGATCCTCAATCCAGCGCAGCACGTGCACGCGTGCGTAGTCGGCGAGCACGGCGCGTGGCAGGCCGAGCAAGGGTCGCCACAGATATCCTTTTCCGAGAGCGCGCAACGTGCGCATGCCGCCGAGTCCTTCCGGTCCAGCGCCGCGCAGCAGTTTGAGCAAGATGGTTTCGGTTTGGTCGTCGCGGTGATGCGCGAGTGCCAGGATTTCTCCCCGCGCCAGGTGCTCGGTGAATGCCGCACGTCGCGCCCTGCGCGCGGCATCTTCGAGTCCACTGCCGGCATCGCGCTCGACATTGACGGCAATCACCTCGATCGCGATGCCCAGGCTTGCCGCGAATGCACGGCAGTGTTGCGTCCAGCGTTCGCTGTCAGCGTGTAGATTGTGATCGACGTGAATCGCGCGCAAGCCACGATCACGCGCCGTTGGAATTTGCGTGAGCGCATGCAGCAGTGCGGTCGAGTCCATGCCGGAGCGGGGAGGTTTTGTGTGAAGGAATTCACCATATTCTATACGCTGTTCTGTTCGTTGACTGGCGGTTACGACTACACGGTTACGCTAAGGGCGAAAAGCTTTAGCGAGATCGCCGGTCGCGCAAAGCGGCATTTACGCAAATGCTGCAAAGGAAGTAATTTCGAAATTACTATGATTCGTCTCGATGATCAGAAGGATCAATGGCGTAAAATCTGATAAAACTGCAAAATAATTTATGAGCGATGCAAAAGCCAGTGTGACGAACGACGGATTGATGGCCTATTGGTATGTCATCATCTCGGAGAAAGACGTGCAGCGAATGCGCGATGCCATGGATGTCGAGTTCCGGTTTTACCGCGGCGCCATCAATGTGTTCCGAATCGACCGGAACGCGGTGATTAAGTGCGACTCGCTTTGCATGGTTATCCGGCACAGCATTTCGGCTTCGCAGCGTGACGCGTTTTATACCTACGTGCGCGGATGGCTGGATGCGCTCGCCGTGAAAAACAGTTTCTCGCAGATGGATCTGCCGCCGCCCGCGTAATTGTGAAGCTATTCGACTGTGAAATCACGCGCGCCGATTACGATAAGCTGCCGCTGCTGTCGTCATTTTCGGAATCTGATTTGCGCGAAGACGGCATGATCGGCCTGAAGTGCCGGGACAGTTCCGGCACTTTGCGCATCCTCGTGAAAGGCTTGGAGATGTTTGCGGAACAGTGGGGAGCGGGCATGTCGGTGCGTCACTGTAATTCGCCATTCG
>JANXVS010000491.1 GCA_025351555.1 Pseudomonadota bacterium
GTTCGGCGAAACCGCCATGGCGGCCGACAATGGTCTGATCGCCGGTGCGGCACAGATTGTGGTGGCCGGACATGCACTGAGTGCAATGCATGCAGCTGCCCGCCATCCAGCCCAGACCCACGCGCTGGCCGACGCGCAAACCCTTGGCGTGTGCGCCGAGCGCGGCGATGGTGCCGATTGCTTCATGACCGGCAACCAGCGGATAGCTCGTGTTGCCCCAGTCGTTATCCAGCATCGACAGATCCGAATGACAAATTCCACAATGGGAAATGGCGATTTCGACATCTTCGTCGCCGAGTGGGCCAGGCGCATAGTCGAATGGAGTCAACGCGGCCTTCGGCGCTATAGCTGCGTAGGCGCGAATTCGATCGGTCATGGCAATCTCCGTAATTGTATATACGTAAACTTTGCATCAACCCGTCAGAAACACGTCACCGACTGCTGATGCAGATCTGGCTGGCTGGATACGCGGCCGCGCCAGTCCACCGGGTTATGCGAATCCTGGGCGAAGTCGACCCAATAGACCGGCAGCTCTTCGGTGCGCGCGACCATGTCGGGCTTGAACCCCAACGCGGCGATTTCGTTGCGGCGCTTTTCGGCATTACCCTGATCGTGGAACAGGCCAAGCGAAATCGTGTTCTGCTGATCACCCGCAGTGACCACATAGTAGTCGCGCACACCCTTGGACGACAGCTGGCGTGCCGCCGCCAAGGCCTGTTCGCGACTGGCCAGCGCTGGCAGATAAACCCAGTAGCCGCGCGTTTCGGTGGCGTGCGCTTCGCGATACTGGATGCGCGTCACCGCCGGCGTCAGCGCGTTCAGCGCCGCGCGCATGTCGGCCTGGGTGGGAAACGGACCAATGCTCACGCAGGTGTCGTTGCGCAAGTCGGAAGCCGATTCCGGCGCGGTCGCAAGTTCGGCGGCATTGGCTTCACCGGCATGCTCACGCTCGGATAGCAAGGCCAGACGAGTCACGCCCGGATCGCTGGCGGAAAACGCCTGCGCAGGCTTTTGCGGCGCGAAATACAGCCAGCAACCAACGCCGATATTCAACGCCAGCAGCAGCAGGAACAACATGCGAGCGAGCATGCAATCTCGTCTTGAAGGCGGCGGCGTGCGGCCGCGGGTTCGGGATTGGCGATTCTATCCGACTGCGCTGCCAATGGCGCGTCAGTTCAGGTGATCGGCAAACCGCGCCAGACCGCGCAGCACGAGTTCGGCGTCTATCCTCAATGGCAGCGCGATGAGATCCGCCAGGCGCGGCGCGCCACCACCGCCGAGTACGAGTGCGGGTGTGTCGCCGAAAGCTTGTGCTGCACGTGCCATGAAACGCTCGACCACGGCGACGGCCGCGAGCCAGCTGCCGGATTCCACCGCATCGGCCGTGTTGTCCGCCATCTCGACGATGCGCGCGTCGCCGACATTGCCCAAGCGCGCTGTGTTGCCGAGCAAGGCACTGCGCATCAGTTCGGGAGCCGGTGCAATCAAGCCGCCCAGATGCGTGCCGTCCGCGGCCAGTGCGTCCAGGGTCAGCGCCGTGCCGCAGCTGGCAATCACCGTGGCTTGCGGCGCATGCGCGTGCGCGGCGATCAAGCTCAGGAAACGATCGACGCCCAAGCGTTCGGGCTGCGGATACGCGTTGCGCACGCCGCAAGCCTGTGCGCAGCTACGAACAAAATGCGGCGCGGGGATGCCGCGGGCACGCAACGACTCAACCAACGCGGCGTCCAATGCCGGCGCCGCCACCGAGGCGATCCAAGTTGCGTCCACATTGTGTATATCTTTCCACAAGGCAGCAAAATCCACGGACTGCCCGCCCGCATGCGCCACGGCGCCGCCCGAGTGTAGTTCAGCGCCATCCCACAGCGCCCATTTCAACCGGGTATTGCCCAGATCAATCAGCAATTTCATGCACTGCGCACCGTAACTTCGGCGCTATCGTAAGCCACCACGGCAGCGTCGTGGCGTACCCGCAATGCGCCGCGTTCGTCCACGCCATCGGCAATGCCCTCGCGTGGGCCACTGGGCGTCTGCACCCGCACCGTTTGGCCGGCAAGCAAATCGTGGCGCGCGTAGTCCGCGCGAAATCCTGCGAACCCGTCTCGGGCGAAACGATCCAGTGCTGCGATCAGGCGCGCCAACAGGCAGCCGATCAGGCGATTGCGCGACGGCGGTGTGCCGGCACAAAGCTGCGCCAGATCGATCCATGGTTGATCAATGCGGGGTTGGTCGATACTCGCATGGTCCGCCATGCGCAGATTGATGCCGATGCCGATGACCGCGTGGCAGGGTCCGAGGAATTCACCGCCCAGCTCCACCAGCACGCCGGCCAGCTTGCGGCCGTCGGCGAGCACATCGTTGGGCCATTTCAGGCCGATGCCGGCGACGCCGCAATCGGTCAGCGCCTCGACCAGGGCCACGCCGGCCACCAGACTCAATCCGGATAGCGCACCCATGCCGTGGGTAAAACGCTTCAACAGGGAAAAATATACATTCCCCCCCAGCGGCGATTGCCATGCGCGACTGCGCCTGCCGCGGCCGGCGCTCTGGGTTTCGGCAACGCAGACCGATAGATCAGGCGCGCCATCGCCGGCGCGGCGCAGCAAGGCATCGCTGGTGGACGGCGTCTGCCAGCACACTTCCAGATCGCCCAGGCGCTGGCGCGCTGGCGCATCGACTTGCGCGCGGATGCTGGATGCATCCAGTATCTCGATCGGCCAGGTGAGACGATAACCACGTCCGGCGGCAGCCTGGATCGGCGCCCCCAAGGCGCGCAAGGCCTCGACCTGCTTCCATACCGCTGCGCGGGTGACGCCAAGGCGTTGCGCCAGTTCGCTGCCCGAGACTGCGCGCGTCGCGGACAACTCGGCCAGCAGCGCCGCGGGTTGAATGCTCATTCCGCCTTCCAACCAATCGTGGAAACGGCAGTGTAGCCGGACGCGATCCAGAGTAGCCATGATGCATCGCGCTACCTTGCAGACGCGCGACTGTCCGGGTGTCCGCGGCGGACATGCGGACGCCTGTTTGTAGCGCAGACATGCCCCCTCCGGCTCCAGCTATCGCCACGCACTCGGGCTTGATCAGAAAGCATGACCGCATGGCATGAATGCTGCTACTGCTAGGCGCAGTCACTGGCGGTGTCCGCATGGACGTGCGAGCATTTGCCGCTTGCAACGCCGAGGGACAGTCAAGTCTTGAGGAGAACATCATGTTCAAAGTCGCCGCCATCGCCACCTTCGGCTTGAGTCTCATCGTTTGCGCTGGCAACGCCGTCGCCGTGGATGCCATGCCAACGGGAGACTTTGCCCACAGCGGAGGCGGCAGCGGTTCCGGCGAAACGGAAACCGCGACTGCGGCGACCCGCGCTGCTGGCAGCGCCAGCGCAATGCATGAAACAGCCGCACGCGAAGCCGATAGCGCGATCGTTCACGAGCCGATACTGCCAGACAACACGGCCATCAATGGCGTCGATAACACACGCGCAATGCGCGGCACCGATGCCACCTCATCTTCAGCGAACACGCCATCGCACAAACCCCATAACAATGGGCACTGGCAATCGCTGCTGCCGGGCGTGATGAAGTAGTTTGCA
>JANXVS010000470.1 GCA_025351555.1 Pseudomonadota bacterium
TCAGTTCGTAGCGACGCGCGACCGAAAACAATTTCGCGACGACTTCGCCGAGCGATATTTCTGCCAGGGGGCGGGTAAAATACGGCTCGCACACCGTGCGGATCGCGGCTTCCAGTTCATCCACGCGTACATGCGCCGGCACCCAGCCGGCAGCCAGATGCAGTTCGGCGATGCGCTTGTAGTCGCGCTCGAACATCGCCATGAAATTTTCGGCGAGCCAGTACTGGTCGCGTTCGGGCAGCGAGCCCATGATGCCGCAATCCAGCGCGATGAAGCGTGGGTTTTCACGGCGCGTGGCATCGACCCAGATATTGCCAGGATGCGCATCGGCGTGGAAAAAATTGTCGCGGAACACCTGGGTGTAAAACAGACGCACGCCTTTTTCCGCCAGCGCGATGCGGTCGATGCCGGCAGCGTCGAGTGCAGCTAGGTCATCCACGCCGATGCCGTGCACGCGTTCCAGTGTCAACACCGACTCAGTCGTGTGCGACCAGAAAACTTCCGGCACGATCAGATCATCGCCCGCCGCAAAATTGCGCCGCAGCAGACTGGCGTTCGCGCCTTCGCGCTGCAAGTCCAGTTCGTTCGTCAGCGTGGATTCGATCTCGGCCACGATCTCGAGTGGGCGGATCTTGTCCGCCGCCGGATGCCAGCGTTGCGCCAGTTCGCCGAGCGCGCGCAACAGGTCGATGTCGGCGCGGATGCGCGCGTGAATGCCCGGACGCAGCACTTTCACCACGACGTCGCGATCATCCTGCAGCGTAGCTGCGTGCACCTGCGCGATGGAGGCCGAAGCCAGCGGAGTCTCATCGAACATTTTATACAATGTCGCAATTGGTGCGACGAGCGTGGCCTCGATGGCTGCACGCGCCTGCCCACCGGGAAACGGCGGCACCTGATCCTGCAACAGCGCCAGTTCATCGGCGACGTCGGCAGGCAGCAGATCGCGGCGCGTAGAAAGAATCTGCCCGAACTTGACGAAGATCGGCCCGAGTTCGATCAGCGCCAGACGCAGGCGTGCGCCGCGCGCGAGTTTTGCGACATCGGCGTGCGGTTTTGGCAGCAACGGCCGCAGCCACTTCAGCGGACGGAAAAGGTGCGCACTGTCGATGAGGTCATCGAGCCGGTAACGCACCAGGATCGCGGCGATGCGCAGCAGGCGTGGCGCCTGACGCAGCGGCGTCATGCGGCATCCGTCCGCTTGGCGCGCGCCAAGCGTTGCACGCGCGCGTCGAGGCGATCGGCACGTTCGCGCAATGCATCGACGTCATCCAGGAATTGCTCCATTTCCGCCGGCGCGATCAGGTCGCGGCGTTCCTCGCGCAGAAAGTCGGCGCTATCCTGCGCCACTGCTTGTGCCGATTCGCGCGACCAGTCGAACGCGCGCCGCAGTCCGCGCGCAAGCGGCACGCCGAGCACGTCGCCGAAGGTTTGTGCGAAGGCTTCCTCGACATCGGGTTGAAAATCGTGCAGCAGTTTCTCGACCCGGCGCGCCAGTTCCGCATCACCGGAAATATCCACCTTGCCCGGCGGCAGGGCCGAATCGCCGCGGCGCAGCGCGAAGGCGAGCAGGCTGCCCGGACTGGCGCGAAGATTCAGATCGGCGGGCGCATCCCAATGTGGGCCGACGCTCAGGCGTCCCGCCTTGACTGAAACGGCGAGCCCCAGATTTGCGCCGCGCAGTTCGATGCCGATGCGGCGGCCTTCAAGTGCGCCGAGTTGACCGCGTGTATGCTCATCCAGTGCCAGCGCGCGATTGAGCGCGGCCTCGAGCAGGCGGCCGAGGCGGGCGAGCAAGGGATTGGGTTGGCGGGTTGGATCGGCGCTCATGGTGCCGATTCTAGCGGTTCGCGCTTAGCCGCGCTTTTGCATGCGTTCGCGCGCAAGATGCTGCGACAGCCGTGCCAACCCTTCTGCCATGGACACACGCGGTGCGTAGCCCAGATCGCGCTGCGCTGCGCTGATATCAAACCAGTGCGCGGTCGACAGTTGTTCGACCGTGAAACGCGTCAACGGCGGTTCCTGCTGGATGCGCAACGTGGAATAGATCGTCTCCAGTGCAGCGCCGAGGAATTTCGCGAGCCCCAGCGGCATGTGGCGCGTTTCCGGCGGGAAGCCGTCGGCCTTGAGCCAGGCGTTGATCAATGCCTCATGCGTGATCGGCTCGCCCTGACTGATAAAGTATACGTTTCCCGCGATCGGCGAACCCACACTGAGTTTCTCCAGCGCCAGTACATGCGCTTCGGCGGCATTGTCGACAATCGTCGTATCGATTTTCTTTGGCTTGTCGCCGATCAGGCGCAGGCGCCCAGCGCGTGCCTGCTTGAGAATGCGCGGCAGCAGATTCGGATCGCCCGGACCCCAGACGAAGTGCGGGCGCAGCGCAACGGTGGCCAGTTGCGCGCCGTTCGCCGCGAGCACGCGCTGCTCGGCCAGCGCCTTGGTCTGCGCGTAGGCACTGCTGAAATGACTGGCGTAGGGTGCCGATTCGTTGACGCCTTCCAGATCTGCGCCGTTGTGCACCACGCTCGGGCTTGAGGTGAATACGAGCTTGTCGATCTTGCCCAGCTCGCAAGCGGCCAGCACGTTGTCGGTGCCGCGGACATTCGCTTCGTAGTAGTCCTCGAGCCTGCCCCAGGCGCCGACTTTGCCGGCGCTGTGCACGATGGCATCCACACCTACGGCGGCATGTACCACGCTGTCGAGGTTGGCGATATCGCCAACGTGTTGTTCGACTTTGAGCGTATCCAGCGCCGGATAGCGGTTGCGGTTAAGCGCACACACGCTATGGCCGCCCGCGACCAGCTGCTTGCAGATCGTCTGGCCGAGGAAGCCGCCGCCGCCGGTGACGAGGATTTTCATTGGCCGATTGTAGCGATTCCGCATGCGCGAGACTGTGATTTACGCAAGCTTAAGCGTAGTGGGATTACCGTGCGATATCGTCCAGCGGAAGCCCGGCATGTCGCGGATCATTCTTTTCATCGCTGCAATTGCGCTACTTTGCGGCTCGACCGCGAACGCTGAGCGCGTTCTCACCGGCACCAGCGCGTCGGGCGCGTACTATCGCATTGCGGTGCCGGATACGTGGAAATCCGGTGACAGCCTGATCCTGTTCCAGCATGGTTTGACCTTCGCGCCGCCGGGTCCGAATCCGAGTCTGGGCCCGATCGCCGATTTGCAGCTCAGCGAAGGCTATGCGATCGCGGCTTCCAGCTACAGCCAGCGCACCTGGGCGCTGTTTACCGCGCCGGATGACAACGCCGAGCTGCTCGCAGCGTTCAAGGCGCAAGTCGGCACACCCGGCGCGATCATTCCCTATGGTGGCTCGCTCGGTGGCCTGATCGCGCTCAAGCTCGCCGAAGATCCGCGCTTCGCCCCGGTGCCGGGCGTGTACGCGGCGTGTGCCCCGGCGGCCGGCTCGCGTGTGTGGGATACGGCGCTCGATCTGCGTCTGGCCTATGATGTGGTCTGCAAAGGCGCCGGAGACCTGCCGACCGGCGATGCGCCGTACCCCTGGGCCTACAATCTGCATGACATTCCGGATCATCTCACCGATCTGCAGGATGAGGGGCAATTGCTGCAGACTCTGGTGCCGCTCAATCAATGCACTGGCGTAAGTCTGCCGGACTATTTGCGCAATGACGCGATGCAGCGGCGCCGGGCGCAGTTGATGAACCTGGCCCATATCACCAGCGACAAATTCTTCATCACCAATGTCGGTTATGCGACGTATGCCTTGAGCGATCTGTTGCGCGCGGCGGACAAGCTCGACGATGTGAGCCCCTTCAGCAACATCGGCGTGGATTATGGCGATGCCACAATCAACGCGAATATCGCACGCATCCAGGGCGATCCGTTCGCGTCGCTGTATTTCCGCTGGACCTCGGATTTTCGTGGACGTATCGCGCCAACTACCAAGGTGATCTCGATCCAGACCAGCCGCGATCAACTCGTGATTCCTGCGAATCAGTACACGTTGCGGCAGACGCTGCCGAGTACCCAATTGACCAGCGCGCTGGTGAATGAAGCCGCGCCCAGCCATTGTGGTTTCACTGCTGCCGAGGGCGTGGCCGGATGGGAAGAGTTGCGCGCCTGGATCGCGGGCCACGCGCAGCCGCGCGTCGCCGATTTGCAAACCGAGTGCAATCTTGCGATGAGCGCCGGTGCCAGCGGGCCGTGCCGTTACGACGCCAGCATCACCGTGCCCAGCTTCGACAGCCAGGTACGGCCGCGGCAAACGGCGATCGTGCCGCCGGTCGACGCGCATTACAGCGGCCAATGGTTCGATCCGGCGCGCGATGGCGAAGGCATCTCGCTGGAAATTCTGCCCGGCAACAAGGCACTTTTATACTTTTTCACTTATCCACCCGCTGGCGAGCCGGGCGTGCAAACCTGGCTTACCGCGGTCGGCGACGTGATCGGCAACGGCATTGAATTCGCCGATGTGCAACTGCCCTCGCTTGGCGCTAGCGGCCAGCTTCAGGGGCAGCACTGGGGCCGCATCGGCATTATGTTCACTGATTGCAACAATGGCGCGATGCGTTGGGATGGCCCGCCATCCTGGGGTTCGCTGGAAGTTCCGTTGAGTCGCATCACCGCCTTGCAGGGCCTGGCGTGTACCATTCAAGGCACGCCGCCGCCGGTACCGAGTCAGGTGAGTGGCGCCTGGTTCGATCCT
Source organism: Pseudomonadota bacterium (assembly GCA_025351555.1). GTDB lineage: Bacteria > Pseudomonadota > Gammaproteobacteria > Xanthomonadales > Rhodanobacteraceae > Rudaea. Next base: position 4,679 of record JANXVS010000470.1, read on the forward strand.
GCGCACTACGGCAGCGGTTTCGTGTTCGAGCAGATCGACACGCAGAATATCGCCACGATCTGGTTCGGCTTTGATGCCGGCGGCAACCCCGTGTGGCTGAGTGGGGTCACCCAGCAGGCGATGGATGGATCATTCGGCGGTACCTTTGCACAGGGCGTCGGCCCGCGTTTCGGCGCGGCCTATGATCCAGCGGCGTTTCATTTTGTGGTGCAGGGCAATCTGGTGCAGACGCAGTTCCAGTGCCGCAGCGGCAGCGCGCAGTTCAATGTGGCGATGGGACAGCCCGGATACATCGCCCCGGCACAGGTGCTGTCGCGGATCACGTTTCCGCTGGGTGTGCCGGTGTGCAGTCCGTGAAGAGCGTGCAGCGACAACCCCGGCCCTAACCCCGGCCCTCGCGCATACCGCTCGGGCGCTCTGCAGCACGCGAGGCGGTGGCTCGCAAACGTGCTGCATCGCCGCGATGGGAGGGGTTCAAGTAAACAAATCCGCCTGCGGCAGTTCGTCGGCGTCGCGGAAATTGGCGACGCCCACACCGACGAGCCGGTAACGCGTATGCGACGGCAGCGCGACGCGATCACGCAATGCGACGGCGGTATCCGCGAGTTCTTGCTCGGATTGTGGCGGCAGTGGTGGTGTGTGGCTACGCGTGAGAATGTGGAAGTCCGACGTCTTCAGCTTGAGCACCACGGTACGGCCGACGCGCTCGGTCTTGCGTGTCGCGGCCCAGGTCTTGGCCGCGAGCGCGCGGATCATCGGTTCGGTCGCGCTCAGCGGCAGATCCTGCGCAAACGTGTCCTCGGCCGAGATTGATTGCACGGGTTGATCCGGATTGACTGCGCGCTCGTCGATGCCCACCGCCAGTTCACTAAGACGCCGCCCATAGCTGCCGAAGCGCCGCTGCAATTCGCGTGCATCGAACGCGCGCAGATCGGCGCAGGTGCGGATGCCAAGCGCTTCGAGTTTGGCATCCATCACCTTGCCGACGCCGGGAATGCGTGCGACCGGCAGCGGTGCGAGAAAGGCCTCGACCTCGGGTGGGCGGATCACGAACAGGCCGTTGGGTTTGCGCCAGTCCGAGGCGATCTTGGCCAGAAACTTGTTTGGCGCGACACCGGCGGAAGCCGTCAGCAATGTCGCGTCGGCTATTTCCTGACGTATGGATTCCGCCACCGCCGTGGCCGAGGGCAGTGCGGTCTTCGGCATGGTGACGTCCAGATAGGCTTCGTCCAGCGACAGCGGTTCGACCAGGTCGGTATGACGCAGGAAGATTTCGCGGATTTGTTTCGACGCCGCGCGATAGCGGGTGAAATCCGGCGCAACGAAAATCGCATCCGGGCACAGTCGCTCTGCGCGCACGGCTGGCATCGCGGAGAGCACACCGAACTTGCGCGCCTCATAGGAAGCCGCGCATACCACCGAACGCTGTCCGCGCCAGGCCACGACCACGGGTTTGCCACGCAATGCCGGATCGTCGCGCTGTTCGACCGATGCATAGAACGCATCCATGTCGATATGCAGAATCTTGCGCATAAGAATTTTCGGGCGGCGACGGTCGTGCTGGATTCCGGTCGACATTATGCTAG
>JANXVS010000494.1 GCA_025351555.1 Pseudomonadota bacterium
CATGTCATCCGCACGGCACTGTTCGACGCCTTCCTTGATCGCTATTTCCCCACTACGAAAGTGAAGCAGCCCACTGCGGCCACGGCCAAGGCCGACGCAGCCAGGGTCGCTGGCTGGTATCTGGCCAGCCGCCGCAACGACAGCGGCTTGCGCATGATGTACGCGTTAACCCAAGGGCAGATTCAGGCACTGCCGGACGGAACCATCATGGCGGCCGGCATGAACAACTTTGCCAGCAAGCCGCTGCACTGGCGCGAGATTGGCCCTCTTCAATATCAGGAGGTAGACGGAGCCCACAAACTGGATTTCGTCACTGATGCCAACGGCAACATCAGTTATTGGGCGACCGATGCCGCACCGCCGGTGTTCATCTTTCAGAGAGTGAACGGGCTCCACACCCTGGGCTCGGTAAAGCTCTGGGGAACCTTGGCGCTACTTTTTACGTTTTTTGCCTTGCTGGTCTGGTTCACCGGATGGCTGATTCGTCGCCACTACAAGCTCCGGCTTGAGCTTCTGCCGCAACAGCGTCGCAGTCGGCTGTGGTCGCGGTTTGGCGTGCTGGTTTTGTTCGTCACCTTGCTGGGCTGGCTCGCCCTGCTCATAACCATGGGTCGCGATCCGAGCCTGTTGCTGGGTGGCACTGCTTCCCCTTGGCTGTACGTGCTGTACGTGTTGGGCGTACTGGCGCTGGCGGGTGTCGTGCTCATCGTGCTCCACGCCGCGCGCTGCTGGATTGCGCCGCGTCGTGGTCGATGGGTGCTGCTGGGCGAAACTCTGCTTGCGCTGTCGGCGATCTATCTGGGGTGGCTCATCGTGGCATTCGGGATGATCAGCTTCAATGTCAGGTTCTGAAAAATCGCTGGTTCTGCGGCAACCGCCGCAGCTCGATTCCGCAACCGGAGCAATCATGAATATCCAAGGAAATGGGCGGCTGCGCCTGCACGCCAGGCTCGACAGCAGACCGACCAAGGCGCCGTTCCGCATTACCGGCTACACGTTCACGGCGTTCGAGTCGCTCGTAGTGAGTCTTGCAGATGACGCGGGCCACGTGGGACGTGGCGAGGGGCTCGGCGTTTACTATTTTGATGACACGCCGGCGAAGATGCTCGAGCAGGTTTTGGCGTTACGCGAACAGATCGAAAACGGCATCACGCGTGAGCAATTGCAACAGCTGTTGCCCGCTGGTGGCACGCGCAATGCACTGGACTGCGCGCTGTGGGAGTTGGAGGCAAAACGTACAGGAAAACCTGTGTGGCAGCTTGCCGGCTTGCCAGCGGCGAAGCCGCTGATTACAACGTTCACCGTCGGTGCGGATGCTCCTGCGATTATGGCTGTGCGCGCATGCGGCTACGCACAGGCGAGAGCGATCAAACTGAAACTGACCGACGACGACTTGAATGCCGAACGCGTTCGTGCAGTGCGCGCTGCGCGCGAAGATGTATGGCTGATGGTCGATGCCAACCAGGGCTTCACCCGCGAATCGTTCGCCCAGTTGTTGCCCACTCTGATCCAAGAGCGCGTTTCGCTGATCGAGCAACCCTTTCCCATGGGCAAGGAAGACTGGTTCGATGGGTTGGAGCGGCCACTCAAGCTCGCCGCCGATGAGAGCGTGCAGGATCGCGGCGACATCAGAAAAATGATCGGTCGCGTTGACGTCATCAACATCAAGCTCGACAAGTGCGGCGGCCTGACCGAGGCGTTAGCTATCGCCAAAGAGGCGAAGAATCTGGGCTTTGAGCTGATGGTAGGCAACATGTCCGGATCTTCGCTGGCAATGGCGCCAGCATTTGTGGTGGGCCAGTTGTGCAACGTGGTGGACCTGGATGGGCCGACCTTTCTGACCACCGATTGCTCGCCGGCGGCATCCTACGAGGATGGTTTGATTTGGTGTCCTGATACGTTATGGGGCAGCGCCACGACAGAAGCCGCAACCGCGTAGCGGGCTGCACCATCCTTTCAGCGACGCGGGGTCATTCGAGCGCATGGCCGATCAGATGAATGCAGTAATGGGCAAGGACTGGTTTGGTCACCCACGTGGGCTGACCATCCTGTTTCTGACCGAAATGTGGGAGATGTTCTCCTTCTTCGGCATGCGCGTCATTCTGGTCTATTACATGACCAAGCACCTGCGCATGGAGCAGGAACATGCCTCACTGATTTACGGCGCCTATGCGGCATTCGTGTACTTCACGCCGGTGTTCGGTGGCGTGATTGCCGACCGCTGGCTGGGCAAGGCACGCGCGGTGGTGATCGGTGGTGCGACGATGGCGCTCGGGCACTTCATGATGGCTTCAGAGCCGCTGTTCTATCCCGCACTGTGCATGATCGCGCTCGGAAATGGACTTTTCCTGCCCAGCCTTGCGAGCCAGATCGAGGGGCTCTATCGCGACGGCGATCCACGCAGCAAGACCGCCTACAATATCTATTACGTGGGCATCAACTTGGGTGCGTTCCTGGCGCCGTTCGTGTGCGGCACGCTTGGCGAGGCGTACGGGTGGCACTGGGGTTTTGCCGCAGCCGGTTTCGGAATGTTGCTCTCGCTGGTGATCTATCTTGCGGGTCGTCGCTATCTGCCGCCC
>JANXVS010000499.1 GCA_025351555.1 Pseudomonadota bacterium
CCGCGCGATCCGACCGACACCTGGCATATCGCGCCGGTGCGCGTGTCCGGGGCCTGGTACACGGACGCGAAGTTCACCCACGCCAAACACACTACCGTCAACTGCGAGGATTGCCACGCCGCGCGCAAGTCAGACCACGCGACCGACCTGCTGATCCCCGGCATCGCCAACTGCCGCGCCTGCCACGGTGGCGCCTACGCCCGTGACAAGGTCGCGACTACGTGCATCGCCTGTCACGGCTATCACCAGTCGGCGACGTTGAAGATGGGTACGCTATGATAGGTGCATTAAAAGTGCCGGCCTGCGCTATGATGTAAGCACAGGGAAACCGACGGTCAGCGTCGTTCATCACGTCAGGCACGGGCAGCGCACTCGGGGAGGAGGGGCGATGGGGAGACAACAGTTCCGCGTGCTGGCCATGGCCGCGACCTTGACCTTGGCCGCCTGCGGTGGCGGCAGCAATTCCGGCAATCCGGTCGGTACCTCGCCGCCGCCGCCGCAACCCACACCCGATTCCGGCTGCAATGGTTCCTGCGCGACTGCGCAATCGCTGCTGAGTACCGGCGACGTCCAGACCATCATCGCCCAGGCGGCGAACGAAGCGCAGGCGCAGGGCAAGCCGGCGATCATCGCCGTGGTCGATCGCGTCGGCAATGTGCTCGGCGTGTATAAAATGAATGGCGCGCTGCCATTGACGACGATCACCTCGCAACGCGGCGTGGTCGGCGGTCTGGAAAACCTTCAAGTGCCCAGCGAACTCGCCGCCATCGCCAAAGCTGTGACTGGCGCGTATCTGTCGTCTGAAGGCAACGCGTTCTCCAGCCGCACGGCCAGCCAGATCGTTGAGGAGCATTTCAATCCCGGTGATACCGGCACACCGGCCGGCCCCCTGTTCGGCGTGCAGTTTTCGCAACTGCCCTGCTCCGATCTTTCGCAACGTTTCGCTACCGGCGCCGGCGTCGGCGCGGGACCACACCGTTCGCCGTTGGGATTGTCGGCCGATCCCGGTGGTTTCCCATTGTATAAAGGTGGAACTCCGGTCGGCGGCGTAGGCGTCGCCGCAGACGGTATCTATGGCCTGGACGCGATTGTTGAGGACAAGGATCGCAACATCGACGAATTTATCGCGACGGCCGCCACCTTCGGCTTCGGCGCGCCGATCGATCGCCGCGCCGACACCATCACCGCCGGCGGCATCACCCTGCGTTTCAGCGATGTCGGCTTTGCGGATCTGGCTACCTCGCCTGCGAGCGCGCCGCCCTTTTCCACGTTGACCGGCGCCCTGCTCAAGGTGCCAGGATATTCGGACGGCGCGATCTTGGCCGGTACTGCGTTTGGGCAAACGGGCTCCGGCATTCGCGCGGACACAGCGCTTTACCCCGGAATCGACGCCTTCGTGCTCGACGATGGCAACGGCAACAATCGCTATCCGCCGATTGCGGGCACCGACGGCGCCAATGCGCTCACCGCTACGGAAGCACAGACTTTGATCCAGCAGGCCCTCATCGTCGCCAACCGCGCCCGCGCGCAGATTCGCAATCCTCTGGGTAGCCAGGCGCGCGTGTCGGTTTCCGTCGTTGATACCAACGGCGTGGTGCTTGCACTGGCGCGCACGCGCGATGCACCGGTTTTCGGCACTGACGTTTCGCTGCAGAAGGCGCGCACGGCAGCGTTCAATTCCGGTGCTTTTGCGGCGAACGACGTGGCAACGGCTACAGCGCCGACAGCGCTGATGACCACGGCCGCCGCCGACTATCTTGCCGACACCGTAACTGGAAACACGGTGGCTTTCACCACTATTTCGGTAAGCAAGCTGAGCGACTACGTCGTGCGCGTGCGCAGCTTCCTCGGACTGCCGAACGCGCTCGGGGACGGCGCTATCGCCTTCACCGACCGTGCCGGCGGCAACATGGCGCGGCCGTATTATCCGGATGGCGTCGACGGCAATCCGCCGGGGCCTTTCAGTTTCCCGCTGGCGCAATGGAGTCCATTCCAGGTCGGCCAGCAGCTGGATCTGGTCTACAACCGCCTGGCCGTGCATGTGGCGTTCTACTTGCAGCAGGTCGGCGCCACAGTTTCATTGAATGGCACGACACTGCCCGCACTCGGCGACGTTGCACAAAATTGCACAGGTATACAACGCCTGCCGAACGGCATCCAGATCTTCCCCGGCAGCGTGCCGATCTATCGCGGCAGCGTTCTGGTTGGCGGCATTGGCGTGTCGGGTGACGGCGTGGACCAGGATGACATGGTCAGTTTCCTTGGCCTCTACAACGCCGGCGTCGCGCTTGGCGGCAAGATCAGCAACGCACCGCCGGCAATGCGCGCAGACCAGCTGGCGCCGCAGGGCTCGCATCTGCGTTACGTACAATGTCCGCAGGCGCCGTTCCTGGATACCAACGACGCCAATGTCTGCGAGGGCAAGTGATATGCGCGCCGAACTTCGCTCTCGCATCATTTGTGCCAGTATCGGGATTGCGGCAATTGCTGCGTTGTCCACAAATTCCTACGTTGCCGCGCAACAGGTAGCGATCGCAGCACCAAGCGTGCTCGAACTTTTCGGCATTCTGCCGGCACCGACCTACGATCCAGCCGAATCGCAGATTCCACGGCGCCGTCCCGGACACGCCTACGAGCCACTGCCGGAATTCACCGTGCAGAATCCGGACGGCATCGCGCCAGCGCCGGTCGATCAGGCGGGCGCCTTCCTGCCGGTGCCGGACCGCTGGCGCATCATGGAAACGCTCGGCTTCAAGTTTCCGCTGACCGATCCTTACAATCAGAATGTGCTCAAGGGCGACAAGCCGATCGATGGCAAGGATCATTTCCTGGCACTGAGTTTCATCTCCGACACTTTCATCAAGGCACAGAGCACGCCGCTGCCCGTCGGCCCGCAAGGCACCGGCCGCGGCGGCGAGCTGGATGCGCTGGGACACATCAACCAGTCCGCCTTCGTGCAGAATTTCATCGCCAGTGTCGACTATTTCAAGGGTGATACCACGTTCAAGCCGCCGGAGATCGAGTACAAGGCCACGCTTGCGTTCAACTACAACCGCGTCAATACGCAAGAGGCGCGCTCGCTGCAGATCGATCCGCGGCTGGGCAAAAGCCGCGACGACGGCTTCCTCGGCGTGCAGGAATTGTGGGTCGACAAGCATCTTCGCGATGTGGATTCGCGCTACGACTTCGATAGCCTGCGCATTGGCATCCAGCCTTTTTCTACCGATTTCCGTGGCTTCCTGTTCCAGGATTCGGAGCCCGGTATCCGCCTGTTTGGCGACCGCGACAACAACCGCTGGCAATACAACTTCGCCTACTTCCGTCGGCTCGAGAAGGATCTCAATTCCGGGCTGAACGACGTCACCAAATCGCCGCGTCACGACGATATCCTGCTCGGAAACGTGTATCGCCAGGATTTCCCCTGGACCGGTTTCACCTCGCAGGCAACAATCGTCTTCAATCACAACAGCGACGACCGCTTCTACGATTCCAACGGCTTCATCGAGCGCCCCGCCGCGCTCGGTCTGCAGCTGCCGCGCAGTTACAACGTCACCTATCTCGGCTACAACGGTGACGGCCATATTGGCCGCGTCAACCTGACCGCCTCCGCCTACGGTGTCATCGGCCACCAGTCGCATGGAGTATTTGTGGAAGAATCCACAAGTATCCGCGCCGGTTTTGCCGCCGCGGAAGCCTCGATGGATTTCGACTGGATCCGCGCGCGCCTCTCAGCTGCGTACGCCAGTGGTGACAAGAACGCCTATGACGACCGCTCGACCGGCTTCGACGCAATCTTCGAGAACCCGATCTTCGCCGGCGCCGATACCAGCTATTTCATCAGCCAGGGCATCCCCCTGATCGGTGGCGGTGGCGTGGCCCTGGTGCAGCCAAACGGCATGCTGCCCGATCTGCGCACATCCAAGGAACAAGGCCAATCGAACTTCGACAATCCCGGCCTGCGCTTGATTGGACTTGGCGCCGACTTCGACCTGACCCCAACCTCGCGCGTCTCCGGCAATCTCAACGAATTGTGGTTCGACAACACCGCGACATTGGAAGCCGCGCGTCAACAAGCCGGCATCGGGCGCAGCATCGGCACCGATGCCTCGGTCGCCTGGATCTACCGGCCATTCTTCACCCAGAACGTCGTGGTGCGCCTGTCCGGCGCAGTGCTGCGGCCGGGTTCGGGCTTCAAGAGTCTCTTCGGCACCGATCACTCGCTTTACTACTCGGTGCTGGCCAACGTCATCGTGACCTATTGAGAACGCAGCCATGACGAATGCGAAATGGGTCAAAGTAGCTGCATTGGTTTTTCTGACGCAAACGCCAGGCGCGTTCGCCCACGAAGAACAACCGATCCTGCGCAGCTACACCAGCGCGCCATCGGCACCTGCATTCCAGACCTGGGACGACGCCGGCAAGAAATCCGCTGGCTGCGTATCCTGCCACACCCAATCCGATCGCAAGACCATGCACGCAAACGAGGCCGTCGTGCTCGGTTGCACCGATTGCCATGGCGGTGATGCGAATGTTTTTACGCCGCCGGGCGAGACCTATTCCGCCGATGATCACCACGGCACCCGGGATTGGTCAGCGGGCTATCGCGCAACGATGGACAAGGCGCACGTGCTGCCGCGTTTCCCAGAACACTGGAACACCAGCGCGAACCCGGAGCGCAGCTATACCTGGTGGATGAAGGAGTCCCCCGAGTTCGTGCGCTTCGTCAATCCAGGCGATTTGCGCGCAGCGACCGAATCCTGCGGCGCCTGTCATCTGCCGGTGATCCAGGCCAACCAGAAAAGCCTGATGGCGAACGCGGCGATGTTCTGGGGCGCAGCCGCGTATAACAATGGAATTTTACCCTACAAGCATTCCGTGCTCGGTGAAGCGTATACGCGTGATGGCGTAGGCGCGATCACCGACAGCCAGATCGAACCCGATGCCAACATGGCCAAGCATGGCATCTTGCCGAAAATCTATCCGATGCCGGCCTGGGAAACGACGCCGCCAGCAGATATCTTCCGCGTCTTTGAACGCGGCGGCCGCAATATCGGCACGATCTTCCCGGAAATCGGCCTGCCCGACGAATCGGGCCTGATCCAGCGCCTGGAAGAGCCCGGCCGGCCGGATCTGAAGCAATCCAACCGCGGCCCCGGCACCGGCCAGCGCGTGGCGATTCCGGTGTTGAACATCGTCAAGACCCGCCTCAACGATCCCTTCATCTGGATGCTCGGCACCAATGACAATCCTGGCGATTTCCGTTCGTCCGGGTGTTCGGCATGCCATGTCGTCTACGCGAATGATCGCGACACGTTCCACTCCGCGATCTATGCCAAGTACGGCAATATGGGCCTGTCACAACAGGTCGATCCAACCATTTCGCACAGCGAATCCGGCCATCCGATCAAGCACGAATTCACCCGCCAGATTCCTACCAGCCAATGCATGATCTGCCACATGCATCAGCCGAACATGTTCATCAACACCATGCTCGGCTTCACCATGTGGGACTACGAATCCGATGCACCGGCGATGTGGCCCAAGCAGCAGAAATATCCGACCGATGAAGAGGCACGCAAGATTCTCGACCGCAATCCCGAGGAAGCGGCGATTCGCGGCAACTGGGGCGACGTGAATTTCCTCAAGGATGACAGCCTGCAGAATCCACAATTGCACGACACCCAATTTGCGGATTATCACGGCCACGGCTGGAATTTCCGTGGCGTCTACGCCCGCGATCGCAAAGGCGACCTGCTCGACAAGAACCGCCAGATTGTTGCCGATGACGATCCGGACAAGTGGAAGAAAACCGTGCATCTGCAATCGATCCACGTCGATGTCGGCATGCAGTGCGTGGATTGCCACTATGCGCAGGACAACCACGGCGACGGCTACGTCAAGGCCGAGGTCATGGGCGCGGTCGAGATTCAGTGCCAGGATTGCCACGGCACAGTCGACAAGCTGCCAACGCTGAAAACATCCGGCCCTGCGGCGACGCAGTACGGAAAAGACCTGCTGCTGATCCGCAATCCCGACGGCAAGAAGCGCTTCGATTGGGACGGCGGCAAGTTGATCCAGCGCTCCGCGGTCACTCCAGGTCTTGAATGGAATGTCGCGCTGCTAAAGAACGATTCCGTGCCCGGGGCACCCGGCTACGATGCCAAGGCCGTGCGTGCCCACACCGTGGCGATGGATCCGGATACGCAGCGCTTTGGCGCCGACGTGCCGAAAGACAAGCGCGCACACAGCGAAGACAAGATGCTGTGCTACACCTGTCACACCTCCTGGACCACGAGCTGCGGCGGCTGCCACCTGCCAATCCAAGCCAACTGGAAGACCGACCGGCACAAATACGAAGGCGGCGAAACACGCAACTTCGCCACCTACAATCCGCAGGTGGCGCGCGACGACATGTTCTTCCTCGGCGTGCACGGTGAGATCAAGGATCACAAGATTGCGCCAGTGCGTTCGTCTTCAGCGCTGATACTTTCGTCGACAAATATCAATCGCGAGAAGATCTACATCCAGCAACCGCCAATCTCGTCTGCGGGCTATTCCTCGCAGGCGTTCGCACCGCACTATCCGCACACCGAGCGCAAAACCGAAACCAAGGACTGCGACGATTGCCATCTTTCCAAGGCTAACGACAACAATGCAATCCTCGCGCAGACGCTGCTGCTCGGCACCAAATTCATCGACTTCATCGGCTACCACGCCTGGGTCGGTGAGGAAGGCGGCATCGGCGCGGTGCAGGTCACCGAATGGGACGAGCCGCAGGCGGTGATCGGCAGCTATCTGCACAAGTATGCCTACCCTGACTGGTTCAAGGCGCACCAGGATCGCGGCGAAAAACTCGAAGTCGCACAGGAGCACAATGCCGGCGTTTCCAATTGTATACAACTGCGCGGCGAGTACCTGTACGTCGCCGAAGGCGCCAAGGGCATGCGCGTCTACGACGTCGCCAGCGTCGCCAACAAGGGTTTCTCCGAGAAACTCGTCACCGCGCCGTTCTCGCCGCTGGGCCAGGACACGCATATCGCCAGCAAGGATGCGACCTGCGTGGAAATGGCGACCACGCAGCCGGTAGACCCCGTGCGCAACAAGAGCGATTTGATGCAGGGCGCCAACCAAGAGCAGCTGATGCATCCGATTTACCGCTACGCGTTCATCACCGATGCCGAAGAAGGCCTGATCGCGACCGACATCACCACCCTGGTCGACGGCGATCCGCGCAACAACAAGCTCAAGCGCCAGCTCACCTGGAATGAGAACGGCGTGCTCAAGGGCGCGCGCCATCTCGCGATAGCCGGTAACACCTTCTATGTGTCAGCCGACGCCGGTGTCGTCGTGCTCGATATGAGCGACCCGCTCAAGCCGCACTACCTGACCACGATTGCGATCGCGAATGCACAGGCGGCTCAGGTACAATTTCGCTATCTTTTCGTCAGCGCGAAGGATGGCCTGCACGTCGTCGACATCACCCATCCCGACAAGGCACACGAAGTTCAAAGCGCCTTCGTGCCACTGCGCGATGGCTATAAGCTGCACGTTGCGCGCACTTATGCCTATGTCGCCGATGGTGCAGACGGCTTGGCCATCATCGACGTGACCAACCCCGAGAAGCCCTTCGTCTACCAGATGTTCAACGCTGGCGGCAAGATTTCCGACGCTCGCGACGTCGTCGTCGCCACCACCAATGCCTCTTTGTACGCCTATGTCGCCGACGGCAAGAACGGTCTCAAGGTACTGCAACTGACCAGCCCCGAATCGCAGCCGAAGTTTTACGGCTTCAGCCCCGATCCGAAGCCGGCGCTGATCGCCTGGTACGCGACCAAGCAGCCTGCGCTATCGCTGTCACGTGGACTGGAACGCGACCGTGCCGTGGATGAAAGCGGCAACCAGATTGCGGTCTTCGGTCGCATCGGCGGACGCCCATTCCATCTGGATGAGATGCAGAAGCTTTATCTGAACAAGGATGGGAAGCCGTGGTTTGTGGGTGACGCGCCTAGCGACGGCAGTAGGAATCATCCTGTGATTGGTGCGGCGGACAAAAAGACGCCAAAGATGAAT
>JANXVS010000578.1 GCA_025351555.1 Pseudomonadota bacterium
TGCTGAAATTGCCGGTGATGGTGTTGAGGACGAAGTCGGCATAACCACTGCCTATGGTGGTCACGAACGCACCGCCGCCATAAGCAGACTGGCTATCCGTCCCGTAAAGGTAGTTCGATTTGATCGTGTTGCCGGCCACGGAGATCACGGCCGAATCGGTTGCCTGCACTGCCATGCCGGCGCCGCCGGCAGGCGGTAGCGCGGTGATGGTATTGATGTGGTTGCCGGAGATTGTGTTGTTGGCGATGATGACGATCGCGTTGTTCTGTGCCCCCACGATCAGGCCGCGCGTGGTATTTCCCGCAGTATTGCCGCTGCCGTCGAGATTGAACCGGGACACGGAGACAATCGCCGAGTCGTGAGCGAATACACGCATGATCGGTGCATCGCCGCCGGTGCCCGAGACCGGGCTTCCCAGCGTAGAGAACTGGCTCTGAAAGTCGGATTGCCAACCGCCGCTGAGCTGGATCGGGGCGGCGCCGGTGTTGATGACGACGTTCTCGGCATAGGGACAGCCCACGAAGCATTTCAGCTGCACCCGTACCTCGTCGCCGCCGTTTGCGATGGCGGCGTCGACGCCAGCCTGGATCGTCGGCTGCATGCCGTTTGGGCCGACCGTGATCACAGCTTGCGCGCCGGATGCCATGGCGAGTGCGAACGCACCGAGGACGAGCCGCAAATGGCCAGTTGACGTTTGATGTCTGTTGAATCTATTGCGCATTGCGATTCTCCTGAATCCGATTTCGGAAGTACCCGTTGCAGCGTTCATGTGCGGGCGACACTGCCAAAGCCTGGGGCAGCGCCGAGCCTAGTTGCCTTTGGCCAAGCATGCTTGATGAATTGGTAGGGGATTGATGATGTTCTTGTGATTGGCCGTAGAATGGCGGTCCTGGTAGAGAATTTGATCCGCGAGCGGCTGGCTGAAACGGAAATGACATGAACGAGGGACCGCTCATCTATCTGTTCGACCAGATTCGGGTCGAGCCAGAGGCGCATCGCGTATTCCATGCAGGCCGCCCGATCGAGCTCGAACCGAAAGCATTTGCGCTGCTGCTGCAATTTATCGAGCATCCGCAGGAGCTGCTCGATCGGAATCGATTGCTCGATGCCGTGTGGGGCCACCACCACGTCGCTCCCGCCACACTGAACCGCATCATCGCTCTGCTGCGGCGGGCGCTGGGTGACGATGTAGCCAATCCGCGTTACATCCAGACCGTGCATGGTCTGGGTTATCGTTTTGCGGTGACGCCCACGCGCGTGCAGCGACCGCTCGACAACCCTACCTCATTGCCGGACGCCGCTGCTGCCATCGTTGTGCAGCCGCCGCCAGAAAACGTCGTCTCGCGCATGGCGCCGCCGCAGCGGATCAGCGTGTCCAGCAAATACCGGCTGGTGATCGGATCGCTGCTGTTGGTGCTGATCGCTGCGATCGTTTTTGCAGCACTGCAAGTGCGCCATGCCGATCGACACGAGTCCACGTCTGCTGCCCTCACAATATCCAGTATCGCCGTACTGCCATTCTCGGCACGCGACGCCGACGCCGATCTGCGTGCGACTGCCGAAGGCTTGTCCGAAAGTCTGATCGATGCTTTCGCGCGCAGCGCGAACCTGCGGGTCGCGGGGCGCGAATCCGTGCTCGCTCTGGGCCGCGGTCAGGTCAACCCGCGGCATGTCGCCGAGGTGCTCGATGTCGACTACGTGCTCAGCGGCGAGATCGCACCGACGGCGGGTTCAGTGCGCTCGCATATCGTCCTGTGGCATCGTGGCGAAACCGCGCCCGTATGGGTCGACGAGCAGGATTCGCCGCGTCAGCAATTGTTTCGCATCGTCGTGCCGCTGATCGAGCGGGTGCACACGGCCTTGGTCGGCGCACCCGCAACAGTGCCCGTTGCACCAGCGATGCCGATTTCCGCGCAGGATCTGTACTGGCTCGGGCGCCACTACTGGTACCAGCGCACGCCCGAAAGTCTGGTGCGCGCGCTTGGTTACTTCCAGCGCGCTACCAGTGAGAATCCGCAATTCGCCCGGGCTTGGTGCGGCGTGGCCGATACCTACATGCTGTTGAATGAGTATGCCGATCTGAGTCTGGATGAAGCCTCGGTAAAAGCGCGCGCGGCAATAGCGCACGCGAAAGAACTCGCGCCGGATCTTGCCGATGCGTATGCGTCGGAGGGATTGGTCCTGATGAACGAAGTGCATCCGGAACGCGCGGTGGTGGCACTGGATCATGCTTTGAAGCTGGCGCCGCGACATCCTGAAGCGTCGGTCTGGTACGGCACAGCGCTGACTTACAGCGGTCGTCCGCGCGAGGCGCTCGCCTGGCATCGAAGCGTCGAGCAACTCGATCCGCTGAATCCGATCGTACAGACGTATCTCGGCGTCGATTTTCTGCTGGCCGGCGAGCAGGAGCAGGCCGTGCAAAAGTTCAAGCACGCGATCGAACTTAATCCGAACTACGCCGAGCCGCATTGGCAGATCGCTCTGCAGCAGCAACTGCACGGGCATATCGCCGACTCCGCGGTGACACTGCGTGCCGCACAGCACT
>JANXVS010000025.1 GCA_025351555.1 Pseudomonadota bacterium
CGCATCGCCGACATGGCCGCCGACACGCTGGCGTTGGCCGATGCCTTGCACATCAAGCGTTTCGCCGTCATCGGCGTCAGTCTGGGCGGCATGGTCGGTCAGACCTTGGCGGTGCAGGCGCCCGAGCAAGTGCGCAGCTTGATATCGATCATGTCGAGTGCCGGGCCGCGCACAGCGCCATGGCCAAGCCCGACCCTGCTATGGCGCTTCCTGCAACGGCCGCCGAAGAACGCTGACTTCGACGCACAGCTTGCGCATTTCGTCGAGCTGATGCAGGCGCTCGGCCATATCCGCGACAAGGAAGAACTCGACGCGCTGCGCGAGCGACTCGCGCTTTCGATCAAGCGCGCCTACAAACCCGCTGGGGCCGTACGCCAACTGTTGGCGGTGATGGCCGATCCCGACCGCAGCGCCGAGGTGGCGCGCATCCGCTGCCCGACCCTGATCATCCACGGCGCCGACGATCCACTGGTGCCCGTAGGGGCCGCGCGTCATCTGGCAAAATTGCTGCCGCATGCGCGCCTGGAAATCCTGCCACGCATGGGTCACTACCTGCCGGCGTCAGCCTTGCCGGAGCTAGCGCGGCTGACGATCGAGCATCTGCGCGCCAGCCTGTAAGCGGCAAGCAGCAGTGCGCATGCGATAATCCGCTAGCGATTACTCGGAACACCACGGATGACCCAGCGCGAAATTCTCGTCACCCACGCCTTGCCCTACGCCAATGGCCCGCTGCATATCGGCCATCTGCTGGGTTATATCCAGAGCGACATCTGGGTGCGCGCGCGACGCATGGCGGGCGACAAGGTCCATTTCGTCGCTGCCGACGACGTGCATGGCACGCCGATCATGCTCGCGGCGGAAAAAGCCGGCACGACGCCCGAGGAATTCATCAAGGGCATGCAGATCAGCCACGAGGCCGATTTCCGCGATTTCGGCGTCGATCACGACTATTACTACACGACGCATTCGCCCGAAAATCAGCAACTCGCGGAGCTCGTTTATAAACGCCTGCGCGATGCGAAACCGGCCAGCCATATCGCCACGCGATCCGTGCGCCAGTTCTACGATCCGCTCAAGCAGATGTTTCTGCCGGATCGGTATATAAAGGGAGAATGTCCCAATTGCGGCACACCGGACCAATACGGCGACAACTGCGAAAACTGCGGCGCCACCTATGCACCGACCGACCTGAAGAATCCACGCTCGGTCGTTTCCGGCGCAACGCCGGAACTGCGCGACTCCGAGCACTACTTCTTCAAGGTCGGCGATTTCACCGAGTTCCTGCGCGAGTGGCTCGCAGGCGACGTCGCGCACCCTTCCGTCAAAGCCAAGCTCAAGGAATGGCTCGACGCCGAGGGCGGTGTGCGCGACTGGGATATCTCGCGCGACGCACCCTACTTCGGTTTTCCGATTCCGGATGCGCCGGGCAAATTCTTCTATGTCTGGCTCGACGCGCCGATCGGCTATCTCGCCGCGTTCAAGAAATATTGCGCGAGTGAACAAGGCAGGAAGAACTCGCTCACACCGGAATCGTTCGATCAGTTCATGGAAGCCGGCAATCCCGACTTTGATCGAACAGCCGAGATGCATCACTTTCTCGGCAAGGATATCGTCAACTTCCACGGTCTGTTCTGGCCGGCGATGCTGGAAGGCGCCAAGCTACGCACGCCGACCAAGCTGCACGTGAACGGCTACCTGACCGTCAACGGCGCGAAGATGTCGAAGTCGCGCGGGACGTTTATCCAGGCGCGCACGTATCTGGATGCGGGGTTGAATCCGGATTATTTGCGGTATTACTTTGCGACGATGTTGGGCGCGGCGCCGACGGATATTGATCTGGATTTGAATGCGTTTGAAGAGCGGGTGAATTCGCACCTGGTTGGGAAGTGGGTGAATATTGCGAGCCGGTGTGTGCGGTTGTTGCACACCTATTTCGACAACCGCTTGGCCGAAGACTTTTGGTCAGACCGCTCAATCCCGCTGGTGGAACGTCCCGGATTGGCTGATGCGCACATTCACATCGATTGGGCAGTCAGCCGACTGCAGAAGACTGTACGGCAGTACGTAAGTGGGGAATTCCACAAAGTCGCTGCGGACATCGTATCTGTTCTCGACAAGGCGAATGAGTACATCGACACCGCCAGGCCGTGGGTCGTGGCGAAAGACCCAAGTAGAAGCCGCGAATTGCACATCATTCTGACCACCGGCATGAATT
>JANXVS010000513.1 GCA_025351555.1 Pseudomonadota bacterium
GTCGCGGATCTGATGCGCGCGCGCGCCAAGGTCGTAGCCACCGTCGCCGAGCTTGGCGTAGTCACCACTTTCGAAATCCATGGTGCGCGCGTTCGCGGTCCAGATGCGTTGCGCCGGAGGATTCGGCAGGCGCGGATAATCTGCGGGGGCAAGCCAACCGTCCCAGCCGGTGCCGGGCTGGCTCCAGTCCGACGGCAGCAGCGGATCGTAGCCGCCGATGCGCTTGGGAATGCGTCCGGCGAGGGTCCAGCCGATATTGCCGGCGCGGTCGCCGACGACGAAATTCTGCGGTGGCATGCCGCTGGCATTGGCGATTTCGATCGCCTCGTCCACGCTTTCGGCGGCATCGAGCCGGCCCAGCTGCATATTGTTGCCGCCCGGTTGCAGCGCCGTCCACGCCAGCGCCAGTGGCGTGCCGTCGGCATCTTCGGCAATGATCGGACCCCATTCGGTATCGCGCACGGCAAATTTTTCATCCGCCGCATTGTGGACTTTGATGATTTCTTCATTTTGCTGCAGCGCCTGCGAGCCGGCGGCGTCGCGATAGCGGTTCTTGTCGGCGGGATCGATATTCACCCGTACCCAGTCCATCCAGTCGCCATAGCTGTTGGTGAAGGCCCAGGCGACATGGCGGTTGCTGCCGGCCACCAGGGCCGGCACGCCAGGCAGGGTGACGCCGATCAAGTCAACGCTCTCGCCGGCGCGGCGCGAACCAGGGTACTCAAGCCGCGCGCGAAACCAGATGTTCGGCACGCGCAAGTTCAGGTGCATGTCGTTGGCGACGAGCGCGGCGTGGGTGGAGGTCAGCGCGCCGTTCACGGCGAAGCCGTTGCTGCCGGTCGTCGTATGCGGTTCCACCGACGGTGGCGGCATATGCAGAAGTTTCGGATCGAGTTTGGACAGGTCGATGTCGTCCGCCGATGGCAACGACGGATAGTTCATCGGCGGTCCCAGCAGGGGCGCATCCCAGGGGCCGCCGCCGGCTGCAAGGAATTTATATACATTGTCACCAAGGGTACTTTTGATCTTCGCGAACGCCAGCTCGCGCGCATTGGTCGAGTCGTGCAGATCGAAGAACATCGCATCGGTCACCAGGATGCTGTCGACTTCGCTCCAGGGTTTGGGCGCTGTGCCGAGCAGCCAGTATTCCCACGGCCGCGAGGAGAGTGCGGCGAGCCCCGCGTTGACCCCATCGCGGTAGGCAACGAGCGCGTCGCGTTCCCCCGGTGCGGCTGAAGCGAGGGTTTTTTCCGCACGCGCGCGCATCCGAAACGGCCGGCGCTGCCGGTCCATTGGCAACGCGGCGGCGCTGACCAGCTCGGACAGCTCACCGGCGGCAGCGCGTCGCGCCAGATCCATTTCAAAGTAGCGTTCCTGCGCATGCACGAACCCGAGCGCGAAGGACACATCGCGCTGGCTCGCGCCCTTGATGCTGGCGACGCCGAGCGCGTCGCGCGTGATTGTTGTCGCAGCGGCAAGCCCCGGCGTGCTCAAATTACCGTTCAATCGCGGCAGGCTTGCGCGTACCAACAGCCATAGGCCGGTCACGGCGAGCAGGATCAAGATACCAACACTGAGCAACAGGCGACGGAGCAAAGAACGACGTTTGGGCATGATCGGTGCACGCAGGCAATGATGGGAAGGGGGCGATGGTAAAGCATTCGGTGCGCGCTGTTGCATAGACCTGTTGCTATAGACGCGCTGCGCTGCGACGCTATGCGACATGACGGATCGGGGCGTGGGCGCATGATTGAAAGCGACGACAGTGGCGGCAACGTGGTGGCGGAACCGACCGTCGTACTGATCCGGCGCATCCGCGCAGGCGACAGCCAGGCGCGCGAGCTGCTGCTGCGGCGCTTTCTGCCATTGTTGCAGCGCTGGGCGCACGGCCGTCTGCCGCGCCAGATGCGCGATCTGAACGAGACCGACGATCTGGTCCAGGTCACCCTGGTCAAGGCGCTGGCGCGGCTGGACCAGTTCGAGAGCGCCGGCCCCGGCGCGTTTCTGGCGTATCTGCGTCAGGCGCTGCTGAATCAGGTGCGCGACGAAATCCGCCGCCATCAGCGTCGCCCCGAGCATGCGGAAATCGATGTCGAGCTAAGCGATCCGGATGCGCCTGCGCTGATCGAACGCATTGTCGGCAGCGAGCGCGTGCGCGCCTACGAGCAGGCGTTGGCGACTTTGCCCAAGCGCCAGCAAGGGCTGATCGTGATGCGGGTGGAATTTGGCATGAGTTATCCAGAAATCGCTGCCGAAACCGGCAGCACGGCCGACGCGGTGCGGGTGATGGTGGCGCGCGCGATCGTGCAGCTTTCGCGCGCGCTGGGCGATGAACAGGCATAAGGATGTAAGGATGTTCGGTTCGGGCGATGCGTGACGTTTGTGTGAAGACAAGGCAGAAAATCGATTGCGCAAGGTCCATCGGATGAACCCAGAAACCAACGGCAGCGATGAACTCGAACGCCTGGCGGCGCGTATCGCCGACGATGAGCCGGTGACCTGGCCGGCCGGCGCGCGCGGCGATCAGGCCCTGCACGGTCTGCGCGAGATGCAGCAACTGGTGCAGGGTTTTCGCCATCTGCAAATCAGCGCGGTCGCGCCGAGGACGCCGACCTCAAACCGCTTCCGTTTCGGCGCCTTGACCGTGCTCGAAGCGCTCGGCAGCGGCGCGCAAGGCGATGTCTGGCGCGCCTATGATCCGTTGCTGGATCTGCAAGTCGCGCTGAAACTGCGCAAGATCGAATCCGGCACCCTGGCGCACGACTTCCTCGACGAAGCGCGCCGGCTCGCGCGCGTGCGCCAGGCCAATATCGTCAGCATCTACGGCGCAGCAGTGCACGAGGGACGCGCTGGACTGTGGATGGAACTGATCCGTGGTACCTCGCTCGCGCAATTGCTGACGCAGCATGGGCCGTTTCCCGCCGACGAAGTGCGTGGCATCGGCCTGGATCTTTGTCACGCTCTCGCGGCCGTGCATCGGCACGATCTGCTGCACGGCGATATCAAAACCGAAAACGTGATGCGCGAAGTTTCCGGGCGCATCGTGCTGATGGATTTCGGCGCCGCGCGCGAGGTCGACTCTGCCCAGACCTCGGTGGTTTCCGGCACGCTTAATTATCTGGCACCGGAAGTGTTGCGTGGCGCCGCGCCGTCGCCCGCCAGCGACATCTACGCCCTGGGCGTGCTGCTGTTCCGCCTGCTCAGCGGCGCCTATCCGTATGCGACATCGGATCTGGAAGGTTTGTTGCAGCAGCAGGATGGCGGCAAGCGCGCGCGGCTGTTGCAACTGCGGCCTGGTTTGCCTGCAGACCTGGTGCGCGCGGTGGAAGGCGCGATCCAGAACGATCCGGCCAAGCGCCCCGCCACGGCGCTGGCATTCGCTGCGGCGCTGGCTCCCTCACCCGCGCGTGCGTCCGCAGGATCGCGTGCGCTGACGGTCGCAGTGGCCTTGGCTGCGCTGGCGACCGTGACTACGGTTCTGGGACTTGGCTACTGGCGCGCCGTGCCGGCGTGGCAGGCCGAAG
>JANXVS010000034.1 GCA_025351555.1 Pseudomonadota bacterium
ACATTCCTTTGCTGAGCTGGTTGGTTCTGCGCGGACGCTGCAAGCATTGCCAGACGCCGATCTCGATCCAGTACCTACTGATTGAGCTGCTGACCGGCTTCGCGTCGGCGGCGATTGTGTGGAAATTCGGACTCGGCTGGCAGACGTGCGCAGGCCTCACACTGACCTGGATCCTGATCGCACTGGCCGGCATTGACTTGCGCACGCAGCTGTTGCCTGATCAATTGACCTTGCCGTTGCTCTGGCTGGGCTTGCTGTTGTCGCTGGTGCCACTGTTCGTCGATAGCAACGCCAGCATTGTCGGCGCGGGAATCGGTTATCTAAGCCTATGGTCAGTGTACTGGCTGTTCAAGCTCGTCACCGGCAAGGAAGGCATGGGCTACGGCGATTTCAAACTGCTCGCCGCGCTCGGCGCATGGATGGGCCCGAGCACGTTATTGCCCATCGTGCTGTTGTCCTCGCTGATCGGTGCCATCGTGGGCGGCACCTTCCTGGCGATTCGCGGCCATGATCGCGCCACGCCGATCCCGTTCGGGCCGTTTATTGCCGTGGCAGGCTGGGCGTGGTTCATAGGCGGCGAACAACTGCTCGCGGGATATCGTCAACTGTTTGGTCTGGCGTGAAATCCGGCAACACGGAATCAGGCTATTGCGTTGCTCTTACCGGCGGCATCGCCTCCGGCAAGAGTGCGACAGCGCAACGTTTTACGCACCTCGGCGTACCGGTCTTTGATGCTGACCTGATCGCGCGCGCGTTGGTGGCGCCGGGTCGGCCGGCGCTGTCGGAAATCGCTGACGCTTTCGGTGCCGATATCCTGAACGCCACAGGCGAACTTGATCGGCAGCGGTTGCGTGAACGCGTGTTCGCCGACGCGCAGGAGCGTCGGCGGCTCGAAGCGATTTTGCATCCACGCATACGTGAAACGTTGCTGGCACAAGCAAAAAGCTGCACGGCACCGTATTGTGTACTGGCGATTCCGCTACTGATCGAATGCCGCGCCGACTACCTCTGGGTGGGTCGCGTGCTCACCACCGACGTGCCGCGCGAAGTGCAGATCGCGCGCCTGTCGCGACGCGACGGCATTGACGCCGTGCTTGCCGAACGCATGCTCCAGTCGCAAGCTCCGCGTGAACGGCGGCTGGCCTTGGCTGAAGATGTCATCGACAACACCGGGCCGCTGGATGCGCTGGATGCAACGGTGAATCGCCTGCATCGGCGCTATCTGATACTTGCTGCGGAAAAATTGCAAAAATAAACTTTCCCGATTTTTCCGCGCCTACGAGTGGCTTACCGCTTCGGCCAGAACGCCGAGATACCGGCAATGCCCTGCGCACCAGCAGCGATGGCACGCGGCTGATCGGATATCGCCAGTCCACCAAGAGCATAAACTGGCAGCGACACTTTTGCGCACAGCTCGGCGAATCCCGGCCAACCGAGCGTCGCTGCTCCGGGATGACTCGCCGTGGGCTGCACAGACCCAAGGGTGACAAAGTCGACGCCGATCGTGGCTGCATGCGCAAGTTCGTGGTCGTCGTGACAGGACGCGCCGACCCAGCGATCCGTCGCCAACGGCCGCGATGCGCAATTCAATAGCTCGGCGGCAGACAGATGGACGCCATCCAGATCGAGTTCCCGCGCCAAGTCTAGATGGTCATTCAGCAGTATTTTCGCCCCGACATGCGCGGCGATGTCGCGTGCTTGCATGGCCAGTGGGCGCAGGTCGGCGGGCCGCAAATGCTTGCTGCGTAACTGGATGAGCTTTTCGCCGGATTCAAGCACCTTCGCGAACCCGCGCAGAAACAGCGCGGGATCGCCGCTGGGTTCCGGCGTGATGGCGTAGCGACGCGGCAGGCGCAAGGCGGCAATCACGGGCCGATCCGCGGGGGGCATGGCGATATCGGCAAGCTCATCCGGAGCCGCCCAGCGCAACGCCTGACCTTCGTGGCCATGCGCTTCGCCCACATATTCGAGGACTCGGTAAACATCGAGAAAAATGGATTTTTCCGGATAGCGCCATGGCAAAGCGATCATAGGTTCGATCGCGCCAATCTCGACGCCAATCTCCTCGCGCAGCTCGCGGCGCAGAGCGGCCTCGGCCGATTCGCCGGGTTCGCACTTGCCCCCGGGAAATTCCCACAAACCCGCCAGATGTTTGCCGGGCGGCCGCTGCGTGAGCAGGATACGGCCGCGTTCATCACAGAGCACGCCCGCGACGACATGAACGGGCGTGCGATTCACCGCATCAATACGATCAGGCCAGCTTGCCGTGACACTGTTTGTACTTTTTCCCCGAGCCGCACGGGCAAGGATCGTTGCGCCCAACCTTGGGCTGATCGCGAACGACTTGCACCACGCTCGCGTCCGCGGCTGCCTCTGCGCTCGGCAGTGCGCCGCCAGCACCCAGCAGACCAGAGGTCTCTGCATGCCGGAATTCGAGCGCGCGACGTTCAGCATCCCGACGCTGTTGTTCCTCCAGCGCCGCGACTTCAGCCTCGCTCTGGATGCGGATACGTGCCAGACGCTGTATGACTTCGATCTTGACCCGCTCGAGCATCGCCTGGAACAACTCGAACGCC
>JANXVS010000100.1 GCA_025351555.1 Pseudomonadota bacterium
GAAAAAGCGTAGGTTTTTGCATGACCAGTCTCCGTTTGGCGTCGCAGAGGTATCTACGTAAGCCATCGTATATACGTCGCAACCGATTTGTCAACGAATGTCTTCGTATGTGCGAATATCGCGCGACGCAATCTTCGTTCAGACGACCGCACAACGTTGCTGAAAATCCTTGATACGGGATTGCCGGATCAAGATGACGGCGCGACTGGACTCTAGCCTTTGCTTGCCTTGCGCTTGCGCACGCGGCGGACAATGTAGTCAATGATCTCGCCAGCCACATCCACGCCGGTTGCGGACTCGATACCTTCCAGTCCCGGCGATGAGTTCACCTCGAGCACCAGCGGCCCGCGCCGAGAGCGCAGCAGATCCACGCCGGCCACGTTCAGGCTCATGGTGCGCGCAGCGCGCAGGGCG
The DNA here is from genome assembly GCA_025351555.1 of Pseudomonadota bacterium. GTDB lineage: Bacteria > Pseudomonadota > Gammaproteobacteria > Xanthomonadales > Rhodanobacteraceae > Rudaea. The sequence goes on from JANXVS010000100.1 coordinate 415, forward strand.
GTGTCGGTTTCGGCGGCATTGAGCTCGACGGCGGTTGCCGATCCGCCACGGTGAAGGTTGGAACGGAACTCGCCTTCGCGCCCTTGGCGACGCATCGCGGCAACCACCTTGCCACCGACGACGAAACAACGGATGTCGGCGCCGTTGGCTTCGCGGATGAACTCCTGCACGAGAAAATTCGCGTACAGCCCGCGGAATGCCTCGATCACGCTTTGCGACGCCGAATACTTTTCCGCCAACAGCACGCCCTGCCCCTGTGAGCCCTCGTTGAGCTTGATCACATGCGGCGGGTCGCCGAGCATGGCTAAAAGGTCGGCGGTATCATCGGGATTGTCGCCGAATACGGTCGCTGGCAAACCCAGGTTTTCACGCGCCAGCAATTGCAGGCAGCGCAGCTTGTCACGCGCGCGCAGGATCGCGTCGGACGAATTGGGCGTGAACACGCCCATCATCTCGAACTGGCGCAGCACCGCGGTGCCGTAGAACGTGATCGATGCGCCGACGCGCGGAATCACGGCATCGTAACCGGCCAGCGCGCGGCCCTTGTAATGCACGGAAAAATCGCCCGGCGCAATACGCATGTAGCAGCGCAGCGGATCCAGCACACGCACGCGGTGTCCGCGCTGGCGCCCGGCCTCGACCAGGCGCACGGTCGAGTATAATTTTGTATTACGCGACAAAATAGCAATTTTCACGGAGTGGCTTTCCCGGATTTGATTGGCATCCTGCGCCCACTCGGCCGCAGGCGGCCGCAGGCGTATGACAGTTGCGGATCGACCCGAAACCGGCCGCACAACGCGGAGCGTCCGAGCAGCATCGGAAACAGCATATTGCGCCGATTGGTCAGGTTTATTTCCGTTACCCATTCGACCCCGGCTAGACTAACCACGCTGCGGATAAACCAGCGGCTGGTGACATGTCCGCCGGAATCGGTCACGTCGCGACGGTCGCACGCGGGCGCGTCGCAATCGACCAGGCCGGCGCCATGCCGCCTCGTGGCAACGGCGAACCGCAGCCAGGTGCGGCCATCGCATTCATACTCCTCGATCGAATCCACATGCAGCGAAGACGATCGCGCACCGGTATCGATCTTGACCTTGAGCGCCACCAGACCCAGCTGCGGCAAGGACAACCATTCGCGCCAACCGATGAGAGGAAGATCGTGCATCGCCTTTGCTCTTGAGCCCCTTGAGTCAAGGGGCAAAAACCCTTGCACGGCAAAGGTTTTTTGGTTGTGGATGTGCGGCGTCTATTACCCAAGCAAGCTACCCGAACAGTTTGCTGGAACATTCATCGTGGAGCGGGTGAAGGGAATCGAACCCTCGTCAGTAGCTTGGGAAGCTACAGCTCTGCCATTGAGCTACACCCGCATGCGCGGCGGATACTCTACGTGGCCGGCCTGCTACGGGCAATGCCCGATAGCAGCAATCCAGTCAGGCGCGACGAAGTTCATCGCTGGCGCCTCCAGGCTTGCCGGCGACTGAACGAAATACGACGCTTTGCCCAAATCAACGTCCACGGAAGGTCGCCATTCAGCTTGATTGCGCTTATATAGCGGCACAGAACAAATAGGCATCCGGGGCTGATTTCAACACTGTCGTTCTGCACTCGTCCCCGAATGTCGAAATTCGATTTTTCCCGCGTGACGCAAAGGAGCGTTCGCCATGTTCAGACCAATTCATTTCGCTGTCCTGCTGGCCGGCGTGACGCTGGCTTTTTCCGCGCTGGCGCAACCGGCGTCCGACAACCAAGGCGCCGATCCACCCACCCGTGTCGCCCGTCTCGCGTTCATTCGCGGCGACGTAAGCTTCGTGCCTGCGGGTGAGAACGATTGGGTCCAGGCCCAGCTCAATCGGCCGCTGATTAGCGGCGACAAGCTGTGGACCGATCGCAATTCGCGCACCGAGCTGGAAATCGGCTCGTCCACGATACGCATGGATCAGAACACCAGTTTCGATTTCCTGAACCTGGACGACAAGACCGCACAGGTTGAACTCACGCAGGGTACGTTGAACCTGCGCGTGCGCCGTCTGTATGACAACCAATCCTACGAAATCGATACGCCAACGCTGGCTTTCGTCGTCAGTCGTGTCGGCGAATATCGCGTTACCGTCGAACCCGATGGCCAGGCGACGACCGTCTCCGTTATCCATGGGAGCGGCGATACCTACGGCGAGGGCAACGCGCGCTTCCAGGTCGAGGAAGGTCAATCGGTGACGTTCAACGATGCGCAACTGCAGAATTACCAGAGCAACGGTCTGCCGCAGGCAGATGATTTCCAGACTTTCAGTCAGGAGCGCGATACACGCTGGGATCATTCCAGGACGCGCGAGTACGTGTCCGAAGACGTGATTGGTTATCAAGATCTGGATGACAATGGTGACTGGAACGATGTGCCCGAATACGGCCACGTGTGGTATCCGAGCCACGTCGCGGTCGGCTGGTCGCCGTATCACAATGGCCACTGGGGTTGGGTCGGCGCGTACGGCTGGAGCTGGATCGACGACGAGCCGTGGGGTTTCGCGCCATCGCATTACGGCCGTTGGGCTTATATCGACAATCGCTGGGGCTGGTCTCCGGGCCCGATTGACGCACGTCCTTATTACGCGCCTGCACTAGTTGCGTTCATCGGCGGTGGCGTGGGTGTGAGCATCGGTTTCGATAGCGGGCCGGTCGGTTGGTTTCCGCTGGGATATAACGATGTCTATTACCCGAGCTACCGCGTCAGCCAGGGGTATTTCAGCGGCATCAATATCAGCAACACGCATGTGTCCAATACCGTTATCAATAATTATTACGGCAACTATTCGAGCGGCAACGTGAATTATGGACAGATCAACTACGCCAACCGCAATGTCGCCGGGGCGATTACCGCCGTCCCCGCTGCCGCCTTCGTCAGCGCACGCCCGGTTGCCGGGGCGGCCATCGCCGTCAATAAGCAAACGTTCGCCAACTCCCGCGTCTCCGGTTTTGCCGCCGTGGCACCGACCCGCGCGAGCCTGACGTCTGCGACCGCCGCACGTTCCCTGCCGCCGGCAGCACTGGCCAATCGTCAGATCGTAGCGGCGACCAAACCCCCGGCTCCCGTCGCGCCATTCGCGCAGCGCCAAGGGTTGTTGCAGAAGAATCCGGGACAACCGCTTCGTGAGAATCAGCTGCGCGCTCCGGTTGCCGCGACTGCGGCAGCGAAAGGCGTTGCCGCCGCTCCCGGTACAGTTGCCGCGCGGCCAAATGTGCGCGTGGTCACCAATAGTGGCGTGCCCGCGCGTACCGCGGCGCCCGTACTGCCTGCACGCGCCGGTGGTGCTCCAAATGCGGCCAATGCTCGCGTAGCGCCCGTCGGTGCACCAGGAGCCGCGACACGCGCCACTCCGGCCATTCCCGCTACTCCGGCCACTCCGGGTGGTCGGGCCACTCCGGCCACCCCAGCCACCCCGGCAATGCCGCCGAATCGCGCGAATATGCCTCCGCGCGGAAATGCTACCGATGCGCGTCCGCCGGCCACAGGGCGCCCGGCACCCAATGCGCGTCTGGATTCATCGCGTTTCGCGCACCCGAATGCAGCACCGCAAAATAACTCTGGTGATGCGTCACGTGCGGTGACCGGCCGGCCTTCGCAGCAGCCATCGGCGCAGCGCAATACATCGCCCAATGCGGTCAATCAGAGAGGGTCTGCGTCGCGCAGTGAACCGGGTTCGCGTCCACCTCCGGTTTCACGCCCCGCGCCGACGCCGAATAGCGACCTGCGTTCCAACAGCAATGCCGTG
>JANXVS010000109.1 GCA_025351555.1 Pseudomonadota bacterium
TTCCTGCTTATTCTTGTTCATGGTGGAGATGCTCCTTCTGCTGGTTTTCCGACTTTGACAATCAGATTCTCAGCAGAAATCTCCACCGCCTTCAAGCTTTTGCCTTCAGATCACGCCATACACCACTTTCGACAATAGCTCCCGCGTTTGTTCAGGGTCGTTCCCGCACCATTCGCTCGCTGCTCGGCGTCTTGGCGGCGCTGCCGCTGTGCGCGTGCTCCAGTTGCCTATTAGGGTCACTTGGCACGCGGGGAATACGCACCGGTTACTTCGAATTACTTGAGGTGTTTGCGGAACACGTAGACGAAACGATCGGTCTTGCCGAGCATCGGTGGCTTGTAGGAAATCTGGTCGCGCTTGTCTTCGGGTTTGCGCAGCAGCTCGCTGCTCTTGACGAAGGTGAAGCCGTGCGCTTCGAAATCCTTGCGCGCATAGGCTTCATCGATGCGATGCAGCGTACCCGCATCGGCGTTGCCGGTTCCGGCTTTCGCGGAATGATCCACCACCAGCAAGACGCCGCCAGGCTTGAGCGACTTGGCAAGCTGGTCGAGCACGCCACCCGCATCGATTTTCGGCCAGCCGAAACTTTCATCGACCCAATACATGTCGTGATAGGCCTTGATCAACAAGACCGCATCGAGCGACGCGTCTGCCAGCCCCAGGTTCGCCATGTCGACAGTGCGGTGCTCGACGTTGGCCAGGTGATGATCGGCGATCCGTGGTTGCCAGCCGTTGTTGGAAAACTTGTCGAAGCCGGGATTGTTGAGCAATTGCACATGGCCTTTCGGGCCGACGAGGTAGCTCAGCAATTCGCTGTAGTAACCATCGCCGGCGAGCAGGTCGGCCACCTGCATGCCCGGCTTGATGCCGGTCATGCGCAATATCTTGGCCGGATGATCGATTGCGTCGCGCTTGAGGTCGTCCGCGCTGCGGCCTGCATGGGCGACGGCGGCAGAGTAGATGTCGGCGGCGTGTACAGCAGCGACAGAAAAAAATCCAAGGATGGAAAATGCGACAACGCTGAGGATGCGGCGAGCGTTCGCGAGAGTGGGCATGTCATTCTCCTTTTGAGTCATGGGCGTCTTGAGTATTGCTCATGCTAAGCGCCTTGCTGACGTTTCCCTGTGCCGGAAGTCCTGGCTAACGAATCCCGACCATCCCGTGTACCGAGTTGATCAGTTTGCGTACTTCCGCAGACGGCGTTTGCGCCAAAGCGCTGCTGGCGAATGCGAGCAGCAGCGCGAGGTGCGTTCCGGACATCACGCCGGCCACAGCCAGCAGAATGTTGCCGCCGTAATCAACGCGTAGACGACGCCGTCGATGAAGTATTTGACGGTGACCATCCACGGTTGCCCGCGCCAGATCGCATTCGGGATCTCGCCGAAAGAATAGCCCAGCAATGCGGCGAGGCCGATCGTGTGGAACGCCACGTGCGATTCCGGATGCGCCGGCAGCACAGGCGCGGCCAGGCAGGCGCAGGCGATCGACACGAGCAGACAGAACACGAACCATTGGCCGAGGAACGCGCCGATGTTCATCGAGCCGTTCGCGCGCACGTTGACGCAGGCGACCGGGCCTTGTTTGAACTTTTCCTGCATCGCCGGATCCTTCATCGCCTCCGGCCCCTTGCACCACGGAATCACGTACGCGCCGGGCGTGACGCCGCCTTTGCGCATCGCCGCGGCGATTTCATCCTCGTTCGTGAAGCTGCGATAATCCGGCGTGTGCCAGAACTTCAGCAGCATGTTGATCAGGCTGCTGGCGAAGAAAACGAACACCGCAGACAGCAGAATCGGAAGCCAAAGCTGAGCGAGCGAAACCATAGCGAACCTCCCCGGATCGGATGAGGCTTTGAGTCTACTCCCGCATTATTCGTGGTGGAACCGGCGGGATGTGCATCGCCAACGGTGCGGGCCGACTGGTGTGCTTTGGCCATGGCTCTTGACGCTGCCTCCAGTGTGCTAAATGATGCAAGCTCGCGTGCAGTGAGGACACCACCATGCGTCGATTCGCTGTGATAACGGCAATGCTGGTCACAGGTTGTTCTTTGCTCGCCGCGAACGCACTTGGACAAACGCTCGATCCGGTGTTCGCGAACAGCTTCGAGTCGGGATTGATCGGGTTCGGTCCGCCGCTGAGTGCGGTCGCGGCTGGCCAGAGCAACATTGCCACTGCATATACGTCATTGCAGGTAACCCTTTCCGCTCCTGCTGTCGCGCCGACCTTCGTCGCGATCACTTCGTCCGATCCATCCGCCATCACAGTCAGCGGTGGTGGCGCCACCGTCAGCACCGGGCAAACCACCGCGGCCGTGCTCGTCAATGGCCTGATCGGCAGCGCGACGCCGGTGACCTTGTGGGCGACCTTGGGCAATATGCTGGGTGCGTCGGTGCGTGTTGAGCAGGCGTTGAACGAAACTGACGTCGCCGCCGAAGCCGACCGTTGCATCGTGCAGTTCCCAACGACATTTACCATCACGGCGAATGCTGCTGCGCCGACTGTGTACGGGCGCCTGTTCGAAGCCGGAGTCACCGATCCTGCAGGCGCGCCCGTGGGCTGGACGGCGCAGTTCGGCTACGGGCCGCAAGCAAGCGATCCGCGCCTGCTCGCGGGCTGGCAGTTCCTCGACGCGACCTACAATGCGCAGTTCGGTAACGATGACGAATTCCAGGTCAATTTCAACGCGCCCCAGATTCCCGGAATCTATTCGTACGCCTATCGTTTCAGCAACGATGCTGGCGGCAGTTGGACCTATTGCGATACCAACGGCGCTGGTTCGAACGCCGGCCTGACGTTCGAGACAGCGATGCTGGGTCAGATGACGGTCAGCGATCCGTATGCCGGCCTAGTGATCAACGAAGTGGACTACGATACGTTCGGCAGCCCCGACAACGCCGAGTTCATCGAGGTCTACAACAGCGGCAGCCAGGCGATCGACCTGAGCACGCTGGCGTTGGTGCTGATCAACGGAGCGACCAATCTTGAGTACGCCCGTTTCAACTTGGTCAGTGCCGGCAGCATCGCGCCGGGGCAATATCTGGTGGTGGGCTCCAGCAACGTTGCCGTTGCCATGGGAGCGCTGACGATATTGTTCCCAACCAATACAGACCAGATCCAGAACGGGGCGCCTGACGGCATTGCCCTGGTCGATACGACATCCAAAAATCTGATCGACGCGCTGTCTTACGAAGGCTCGATCACGGCGGCCATGATTACCGGTTTCCCCGGAACCTACAGCTTGGTCGAAGGAACGCCAACCGCTGCCGTGGACGGCAATGCGATCAACGGTTCGCTCGCTCGTCTCCCCAATGGCACTGACACCAACAACGCAGCGACCGACTGGAGTTTCACTAAAACGCCCACGGCGGGCGCGGCGAACGTGCTTACCCCGTAGCCTTTCACGATTCGCCAGCCAGCCCCATCGCTTGACGTTGTACGTTATTGCATTTAACCGATTGAACAATTAACATATAGGTTAAATGAATGCCACACGACTCGACCGCACTTTCGCCGCCCTTGCCGATCCGACCCGGCGCGCGATCCTTGCGCGCCTCGCGGCGGGCGAGGCGATGGTCAACGAACTTGCCAAGCCGTTCGCGATCTCCGCGCCGGCGATTACGCGGCACCTCAACGTACTCGAGCGCGCCGCGCTGATCGTGCGCGAACGCGACGGCCAGTTCCGCCGCTGCCGGCTCAATCCGCAGGCGTTGCAGGCGGCGAGTGAATGGCTCGACTTCCATGCGCGCTTCTGGAGCGAAAGTTTCGATCGCCTGGACGAGCATCTGAAGAAAACAATCAAACCGAGGAAACCTCATGTCGACCGCAAGCCCAAACGCCGCTGATACCACCCTGACCATTACGCGCCATTTCGATGCGCCGCCCGAGCGTGTATTCGATGCCTGGCTCGATCCAAAACTGATTGCGCAATGGATTGGCCCGCGCGGCGTGCAGGCCGAAGCGACCAAGCTCGAAGCTCGTATCGGCGGCGCCTATGCCATCACCATGCACACACCGGACAAGATGGATCCGAAAGTCAGCGGCGCCTACAAGGAAATCGTGCGTCCCTCACGTCTGGTGTTCAGCTGGATGTGGGCGCACGAAACGCAGGAGACTTTGGTTACGCTGACGTTCAAGCCGGCGGGCAAGGGCACCGAGATGACGTTGGTGCACACGAATTTCGCGACTGCCGAACGTCGCGACAGCCACAACAATGGTTGGACCGGTTCGTTCGACAAGCTGGCGGAAGTGCTCGCCAAAGCGGATTAAATCGGCAACCGGGCACAACTTGAGCAAGTAGGTTGGGGTGAGCTTGCGAACCTCAACGTCACTACCTGCCGAAAAAAATGTCCCACACCGCGATGTGGAACAGCCATTGATGCGCGCCGATCAGCGCGTACCACAAGATCAACGCGGCGCCGATGCGCCACCAGCCGATCTCGGCAATTGCGAAACGATTGCGGCCTTGCGCGATCGCGACGAACGGAATGTTCGACGTGACCCGCGCGAATGCCGGCCAGTGCTGCGGAGCACGCTTAGCGATCTTCGCATCCAGACTCGGCATACCGGCCAGCGCCACAACCAGAAACGCGCCGAAGAACACGAGTGCGCCGAGCGTGCCGAACATGATCGCGTGTACCGCGGCCCAAATCGCGAATGACCACAACATCGGATGGCGCGTAATGCGCAAAATGCCACGCGCCGGATTTTCCGCCTTCAGGGCGCGCCCGCCTGCCACCATGGTCGGATTGGGCGCGCTCACCGAGCCGATGAACAGCAGCAGTGCCGGCAGCATCAGCAGCATGCACACGACGATCAGCCAATGCGGCGTCGCCCACAGCACCTGCACCGGGCCGGCGCGGCCGTAACTTGCGATCAGCCAGAAGATGATGGCGAACGAAGCGAGCGAGAACAGAACGCGAAACGCGGCTGTGCCGATCGCGCGGACGATATGCGTTCGCAGCGACGTTCCGGAGATGCCCAGATGCACGAGCGTCCAGACGACGGCGACGATGACGAGCGATGTGAAGCTGCTGGGCATAGAGTACTTCCGAAAAACCGGTCGGTGCACTCTACCACTGGGATTGTGGCGTAATGGGGGTTCGAAAAGCGTGCTGGTACGAGAAGCCGTCATTCCGGCAGGGATTGCCGGAATCCAGTTTCCAAGGATGGCAAAACGAAACGTCGATACGGACCATTTGTATTCGCAGCATTGCATCCATGCAGTCTGGATTCCGGCAGTCCCTGCCGGAATGACGAGCTCTTATAGGGTGCAATAAGGCCGCAGGCCGCATTGCACCGAATGGCCTCATGCGGCGCAATGCCCTTCGGTTATTGCGCCCTACGTGGGCTACTTGCTACCGGGGTTCACCTGCGCGGCACAGGTTACGAAGTGGTCCGCCACCAATTGCGCTGTCCATTGCCGGAAGAAGAGGACTCGAAACCATTTCGGAACAACTCAAAAAATTGGGACAAGGGAACCATCTCAAGACGCAGTGGGGGCGTGAACGGCGTATTCGGTACGCCGGTCGTGACTGGATCGTTTGGAATCGCGGGAACGACGTCGTAATTTGCAGGTGAATTTGCACCACATGCGTTGCCGTTAAAAGAGGAACCCATCGCCGAAATCGAAGCGGTGGGTGTTTTTGCTAAGTAGTAGAGCCCCCGGCTACCCGCGCCAAATACCATACCCCCGGCCTGGCCGGAGCCGCCCGTCGTCACGTAGGCCTGACCCGTACAATTGTTGGACGAAAACAAGAGGGCGGTAAAATCATAGGTCACCCCTGCGATATCGACTGCGGCGCTGGAAGAAGTCACCGAGCCTGACGCGCCATCCACAGAAAAACGATAACCCCGCACGCTATGGATCACCGTTAAGGACTCAGCGTACTCTCCAAGCAGAACATTGTTCGCATCGTAAATGCCGCTGACGCCGGCCAAAGCCAAAGATGATGTCACGAAGTAAAGGCAGACACATCCGATAGTGAGCTTGATCATGTTCACTTCTCCAAGTTAGTCGTTCAGCCTAGATCGCCGCTGGAAGATCAGCAAGCGCTACTCCTCCTCCACCTTAGGCTTGTAAGCCTCCATCAACTGCTTTTGCACCTGCGCCGGAACTGCATCGTAGTGGCTGAACTCGATGGCGTAGCGGCCTTTGCCGGCGGTCATGGCTTTCAGTTCGGTCTGGTAGTCGGTGACTTCTGCCAATGGGACTTGCGCCTTGATCACGAGTTCTCCGCCACGCAGTGAATCGGTGCCGTTGATGCGTGCGCGCTTGCTCGCCAGGCCGCCGGTGATGTCGCCCATGTGCACGTCGGGCACGAACACTTCCAGATTCACGATCGGTTCGAGCAGTTGCGGCTTGGCCTTGGCGATAGCGTCGAGGAAGGCTTTCTTGCCGGCGCTGACGAAGGCCACTTCCTTGGAGTCGACCGGGTGGTATTTGCCGTCGTATACAATTACCCGCACGTCCTGCATCTGGTAGCCGGCGACCGCGCCGTGTTCGAGCACTTGACGCACGCCTTTTTCAATCGCGGGCAGGAACTGGTTCGGAATCGTGCCGCCCTTGATTGCGTCCTCGAACTCGAAACCGCCGCCGCGCGGCAGCGGTTCGATACGCAGGAACACTTCGCCGAACTGACCCGCGCCGCCGGTCTGCTTCTTGTGGCGGTGATGGCCTTCGGCCTTGGCCGCGATGGTTTCGCGGTAGGCGATGCGCGGCGGCCGCGTTTTCACTTCGACACCGTAGCGTTCTTTCATGCGTTCCAGCATCAGTTTCAGATGCAGATCGCTCAGGCCGCGCACCACGGATTCGTTCAATTCCTTGTTGTGTTCGTAGCGGAAGCACGGGTCTTCTTCGCTGAGTTTGTGCAGCGACACGGCCAGCTTCTGCTCCTGGCCCTTGTGCGCCGGTTCGACCGCGAGGCCGAACATCGGCTGCGGAAACTCCAGCGGCTTCAAGTGAAACTCATCTTCGTCGTGCGAATCGTGCAGCACCGCGTCGAAATGGATTTCCTCGATCTTGGCAATTGCGGCGATGTCGCCGGGAATCGCCTGATCGATCTCGACGTGATCCTTGCCCTTGAGTTTGAACAGGTGGCCGACCTTGAAGGGCTTTTTGCTATCGTCGATGAGCAGCTGCGTGTCTTTCCTGATTGTGCCCTGATACATGCGGAACACGGACAGCTTGCCGACGAAGGGATCGTTGACGATCTTGAACACGTCGGCGATGACGTGCAGTTTCGGATCGGGCTTGGCTTCGATCGGCGCCGCGTCGGCGCCGCGGCCCTTGACGAAGGGCGGCGGATTGCCTTCTTTCGGATTGGGCAAAAGTTTTTCCATCAGCGCCAGCAATTCCTTCACGCCCGCGCCAGTGCGCGCCGAGACGAAACACACCGGCACCAGATGACCTTCGCGCAGGCATTGCTCGAACGCATCGTGCAGTTCCTGGCCGGACAAACCTTGTTCACCCTTGTCGAGAAAATGATCCATCACAGATTCATTGATCTCGACGACCTGGTCGATGATGCGTTGATGCGCTTCGGCGACGCTGCCGAAATCGGAGATGCCGCTCGGCTGGAAAAAACAGTCGACGACGGATTTGCCGTCATTGGCCGGCAGATTGATCGGCAGGCATTCCGGGCCGAACGTCTCGCGCAGTTGTTCGATCAATGCGCGGCAATTTCCCCCGTCGATTTTGTTGACGACGATGATGCGCGCCAGGCCGCGCGCCTTGGCGTGGTGCATCAGGCGATGCGTGCCGTATTCAATCCCATTGTGCGCATTAACCACAATTGCACAAGTTTCCACGGCGGCGAGTGCGGTCAGCGTCGGCCCGCGGAAATCCGCCGCGCCGGGAGTATCAATCAAGTTGATGTGACAATCGCCTTCGCTGGCATTGGGCCGATCGATCGAGGCGATTACGGTGTTGAGCGATTGTTTGCGCTCTTTTTCCATCGGCTCGTAATCAGAAACCGTGGTGCCGCGCTCGACGGAGCCAGGAGCACCGATCACGCCGCCCGCATGCAGCAGGGCCTCGAACAGCGTGGTCTTGCCCGCGGCCGAATGGCCGACGAGCGCGATGTTTCGGATGCCTTCGGTGGTGTAAGCCATAAGCCTCTCCTATGTTTTTGCCATCATCCATGATGGCGAGAATCACGAAGCGGTCATCGATGGCCGCACTTTTCACTATTGCCATCTTGATCGCGAAGACCACAGAGCGGGCGTCCTACGTCCCCGCCAATTTTGAATGGATGCTTTCATACAGCCTTCTCCTTTCGCGCAGTCCGGTCAAGTAGCGCTGCGGCAGGTTGCGTTTAACCGCGGATTTACGTCGCGCCGGCTACGCTGTGCTTGCCGTGGAATGCGCGAAGGAAGGCCGGGTGAGGGTCGCAGAAAGAATTGACGCGCACGACGACGAGCAAGCCGCCGAGCGGGACCTGGCCGCTTGGCGCTTGGAAATCCGCCTGCACGCGCTGGCCGA
>JANXVS010000130.1 GCA_025351555.1 Pseudomonadota bacterium
CCCTTGCCCAATTCGACCGCCCCGAAGCGCTAGTGAACACGGAAGCCGTTGCGACACGCCGCCGGCGCGCGCCAGCACGGTTGGAATTGTCGCTGGTCGATACCCATGAGCTGGAAGAATCGCTGGCACTGCAGGAATTTGCCACCAAGACCGAAATCCGCCAAGCCCAGGTGCTGTACGTCCTCGGCCATCGCTTCGGCGTCCTCGCTGGTGCGCCGATGTTCGATGCGGAAAGACTGCCGATCGGCCCGTTCCATCTCGGCCGGGCCCTGCTGCGTGCCTGCGCCTGCCTGGAAATCACCGCCGACCATCGGGTCGTGCTCTACCATGCGTTTGATCGCGTCACGGTGGCAGCGATCGGCAAGCTCTATGACGCGGTCAACACGTATCTGATCGAACACCGCATCCTGCGCCATTTGTACGCCCTGGTATCGAGCGCACATCCCGGCCACGACAAGCATCCTTCGGCCCCAATCCCATCTACTCGTTTAGCCGATGCGCCCCACGCCGACCACGGCGCGGTGGCACATGGGCACCATGCCGCCGCAGCGCCTGTGCACGTCGCAGCGCCTGCGCACGCCGCTGCGCCCCATGCCGCCACAGCGCCGTCGAACGCCCCGGCACACGGTGTAGAAGTCGCCAACTGGAGCAGCCCTGCCGCACACGCCGTGCCGGCGGACGAACGCGATTCAGAACTGTTCACCACGCTGCGCCAACTGCTGGGCGGTCGACGCCATGCGCTAGGCGTCGCCGACAGCACGAACGTCAACGGCTTTGTGCCCAGCGCCGAGGACGTACAATCCGTGCTCGGCGCGCTGCAATCCAAGCCGATCGCGCCGATCTTGATGGGCAACAAGCTGGTACAGCGTTCGGTCGCGCATCTGAAACAGGATGTGCTTGCGCACCTGCGCCAGCTCGCGCCGGACGGCAAAGCACCGCAGCTTGCCGCCGAGGATTCCGACACTATCGATCTGGTCGGGCTGCTGTTCGACTACATCATGAAAAGCGTGCACCCGGATGGCAGCACGCAGGCGCTGATGACCAAGCTGCAGGTACCCTTGTTGCGCGTGGCCTTGCATGACAAGAGCTTCTTCACGCGACAAACGCATCCGGCGCGGCAACTGCTCAACGCCATTGCCGAAACCGGAACTCACTGGATCGACGACAGCGAAGGCCCCGCCGATCGTGCCCTGGTCGACAAGATGCAGGTGGTGGTCGATCGCGTAACCCAGGAATTCGACGGCAATCTCGACCTGATGGAGGACATGCTCAATGGCCTGACCCAGCACATGCACACACTGGCGCGCAAGGCCGAGATCACCGAGCGCCGTCACGTGGATGCCGCCCGCGGCCGGGAAAAACTCTCGGTCGCGCGCCAGCGCGCCGACGACGAGATCAGCGCACGCATCGCCACGGCGCGACCGGGCAAACTGGTGCGTACCATCCTCGAACAGGCATGGACCGACGTACTCGCGCTGACCTTGTTGCGCCAGGGCGAAGACAGTGAAATGTATAAAAAGCGCCTTGCCGTGGCGGACCAATTGCTGGCCGCCGGTACCGGTCGCGATGGCGATGGCAAACCACCGCTGGCGCTGCGCGAAGAAATCGAAACCGGCCTAGGTCAGGTCGGCTATCACAAAGACGACATTCAGGCCGTGGTCAAACGCCTGTTCCTGCCGGAGGAGGCCTCAAACGAGGAAAACCCGAGTTCAAACACCGAAATCGCAATCAAGCTCAAGAGCAAGGCGCGCCTGGGCGACGACGGCATCGCACATCATGATGCCACGCGGCGCAAAACCGCGATCAAACCAGGCAGCGAACAGGCACGCATGCTCGAACGCCTGAAAACCCTGCCGTTCGGCACCTGGTTCGAATTCCGCACCAATCAGCAGGGCGACAAGGTGCGACGCAAACTCGCCTGGTTTTCAACCCTCACCGGCCGCTGCCTGTTCGTCAATCAGCGCGGCGCGCGTGCCGACGAAAAAAACCTGGAGCAGCTCGCGCACGACGTGATTAGCGGCGAGGCAACCATCATCGAAGCCGAGACCGATTCGCTGGTCGATCGCGCATGGAAGGCGATCGTGACTCAGCTCAAACAGCTGGTCGGCCGCGATCCGGCACCGGCATGAACCCTATTTATACCCTACAGCGTAAACGCCGCCATGACTGACGAACATCGCCGTTCCCAACGCAAGCGCGCGCACCACGCGATTCAGGTAGCCGACGCGATCAGCGGCCAGCAGATCGGCCATATCGGCAATCTTTCCATCGACGGCATGCTGCTCATCAGCAGTCGCAAGCTGCCCGAAGATGCACTGTTCCAGTTTACCTTCAACCTGCCCAGCGGAGCCACAGCGCAGATGCACCAGCTGGAGATCGGCATGCACGAGCAATGGTGCGAGACCGCCAGCGTGCCCGGGCAGTTCTGGTCGGGTTTCCGCATCATCGATATCGGGCCGGAAGACTACAGCGTGCTGTACGATTGGGTCATGAGTCCGGGCGGGCAATTCGATTGAACCCAGGCCAAAACCTACTGCGCTCGACATTTCGCGTGCAGCCGGTGCTCGGAATCCTCATGTACACCGCAGTACACTCCGGTTCCTGCGCGCCGTCCGCACGCGAACTGCCTTCGCTCGCTACGGTTTTGACCTAGGTTCATCAAGCAGACCATCTACGAGCATCTTGCGGCACAATAGGCGCATCCACCGTCCGAGCGCCGACCATGTCCGATCTGCTGGCTAAGCTCTACCCCGATCATCTGCACACCTTGCAGCAGCGCGCCGATACTGCACTGGCGCGCGGCGGTTTCGATCATTTGCTGATTGCGGCCGGTACGCCGCGCTATCAGTTCCTGGATGACCGGCCGTATCCGTTCGCGATCAATCCGCATTTCAAGCACTGGCTGCCGCTGACCAAGACGCCGGGCTCATGGATTTTGTATACCCCTGGAAAGAAACTGAAAGTGATCTATTTGCAACCGCGCGATTACTGGCATGTTGTGCCCGACGCGCCGGCCGGGTATTGGGTCGAGCATTGCGACATCGCGATCATCCGCGAGCCCGAGGAAGCGCTGGTGCATCTGCCCGGAGATCTTGCGCGCTGCGCGATCCTCGGCGAGGACAATTCAGGCGTAGGTGCAACCGTGCCGAACAATCCGCCGGCCGTCCTGAATTACCTGCACTATCACCGTGCCTACAAGACCGACCACGAACTGGCGATGATGCGCGTGGCGTCCAAGCTCGGCGCGCGTGCGCACCGCGCCGCGGAAGCCGCGTTCCGCGCCGGCGAATCCGAGTACGGCATCCACATGGCCTACCTCGGCGCGGTGCACGAGACCGACAACGAGCTGCCGTACAGCAATATCATCGCGCTGAATC